>CACITD010000008.1 GCA_902589475.1 uncultured Alphaproteobacteria bacterium
TGAAATAGCTAAGCAAATAGCAGTGAAAGAACCCAGGACTGTTCCCGCCAAAAGTCCAAGTATTATTTCACTCCCAGTTACAACCGCGTGTTTAAGGATGAGCGAAAAATTTGAGACAAATGTCTGCATAACTAGAAAAGGACTGGGTAGGATAAATTTTGGTAAATCGGCAAATATTACTAGAAAATGCCAAAATAAAAATAAAGCAACCGTCACAAGAATGAGTCGCGTTAAAAGTTTCATGCTTCCGCTCGCAAAAGTCGAAGGAGCTGTCCTTGACAAGCTAAAACTGTGTGTTCGTCATACGCCCTAATAATGCCACCTTCTGGCGGACACACATCTTTAATGCCATTCATAGAGAGCACTAGAATGCTTTCGCCCAGGCGTGCTGCCTCGGCAGGATCATGGGTCACTAATAAAATTGTTTTTCCCTGAAGATGCTGTGCTGCAAGCTCTTGCATTTCCGCGCGAACACGGGCGTCTAGTGCCGAAAATGGTTCGTCTAATAACACGATTGGACGCTCTTCCATTAACGTTCTCGCAAGCGCAACCCTCTGACGTTGGCCACCAGAAAGAGCATACGGTTTTTTCTTTCTATGGTCGCTTAATCCAACTTTTTCAATAAGCGCATTTGCCTTGTCATAGTTGGGTTTTTCGCCGCGCAGGCGATTTCCTAGCACAACGTTTTCAGTAGCGTTCAACCATGGCAGCAGATTGTCCGTTTGAGACATCAACGAAATCTGACCGGTGAGTCTTCCACCCTCTTTCAATTCGATTCTGCCATCTAGTACTATTTCACTTTCGAGGCCAGCTATAAGCCTGAGTATGGTTGTCTTACCAACTCCAGATGGTCCAAGCATACATGTCCAGGAACCTGCCTGCATTGTAAATGAGATTCTTGGAAATATTTGTATTTCATCTACCCATGCACTTCCTTCGAACAAAAGGCTTTGCATTAATTATCTAATCCCATTTGCCAAAAACCTGCTTCAAGCCTCGTCGCCATTAAAAAACGGTTAATTAATCTATTCCACCTTGGGTTTTGAGCAGGATTCTCACCCAAGCGAATGAAAACAGCCTGATCTATTAATTTACCCACATCGACACAAACACCCTGATACTCTTCAGAACTATAGGTCGAAATCCAATCGGAATAAGCAGAACTATGCTCTTTTTTTGAAATCGTATAACCAATTTCGCCATACCCGAGAACACAGGGGGCTAGCGCGGCAATTAGATCTAGGAAGTCACCGCTATGCCCAGCATCTAAAACGTATCTGGTATAAGCTAGATTGGGCATTGCTTCAGTAGCGTTAAATAAGTCAGCCTCTTCAATTCCTTCTTCTGCGCAAAGTTTCACATGCAAGCTAATCTCTTCGTTGACAAGCGCATTAACTGTCGTTGCGCATAGTCGCATTTCCTCCAAAGTTTCTGCCTTTGTTATAGCTAATGCCCAAGCTCTAGAAAAATGAATCAAAAAGACATAATCTTGTATCAAATAATTAACAAAGTTTTCTTTTGGCAATGTTCCGTCTGCTAACTTTTCAACAAAAGCATGGTTCGTGTACTCATTCCATGCGGAGCCAGCTGCCTTCCTCCACAATTGAAATGTCTTTCCATAATTCTGCATTAATTTTTCCCAATATCTATTGCTAGGTCCTTAATTGGGCTCTGTTTCTTGATCAAACCAGCTTCTTTAAGAAAGTTTTCGAAGCGAGAGTAGCGCCCATGGTCTAAGGCTGCGGGTCTTAATGCAAATCGCGGCAAGGTATCTACCCAAGCTCGTTTGTTTAGTTCATCGTCCAGCTCTTTTGACGTGTTTTTGAAAATATTCCAACTCTCCCGAGGGTGATTTATCATATATTGCGTTGCTAGTTCTGTTGCGTCCAAGAATTTCTTGATCATACCACGGTCTAGTTTGTTCTTATTGGCAACATAAATTAATTCGTCGTATGCTGGTAAGCCTTCCTCCTCAAGGTAAAAGCAGCGACCCTTAACACCCTCAATATCCATCTGGTTAAGTTCAAAGTTTCGAAAAGCACCTATGACTGCATCGACCTGCTTCGACATCAAAGACGGCGACAGGGACCAGTTAACATTGACAAGATCAATATCCGACAGTTTGACGCCGTTCCGCTCAAGGATAGTTTTTAGTAATACTTCCTCAACGCCAGCTACAGAAAACCCAACTTTTTTTCCTTTTAAATCGGAGATATTTTTGATGGGGCCATTTGCCAATACCAATAAGCAGTTTAGCGGCGTTGCTACTAAGGTACCGACACGGGTAAGTGGCATACCTTCGGCAACTTGCAAATGAAGCTGCGGTTGATAAGAAATTGCCAAATCGGCTTTACCGGCTGCAACTAATTTTGGAGGATCTGCCGGGTCTGCTGGTGCAATTATATCTACCTCCAATCCTCTGTCTGAAAAAAATCCCTTCTCCTTAGCGATAATTATTGGTCCATGATCTGGGTTTACGAACCAATCCAAAAGTAATGTTACTTTTTGATCGGCTAGAGCTGACGATGAAATAGATATGAAAACACCTATGAAAGTCAGCCTTTTTAACGAAACGCGTAGCCAGGTTGCCATTAGCATGATCAAACTTAAAGCTGTTTTAAACGTTTTCATTTTACATCTCCATTTTCTTTCGGCAGGAGACGGTCGAGCTTTTTAAGCTTTTTTAAGGTCCGTTTCCTACGCTGGTTCTAACCAGGTCAGGTTCTATGGGTTGATCTTTGCGATCTCTCAGCAACAGTGGAGCTGCACCCCAACAGATTGACTCAATATTAAAGGCAAACTATGCCGATGGCAATAATGGAAGAATAATGAGTTTTTAAAACCAAATTGGACGTAGCAACCAACTTACCTTAACATGCAAAGACATCTGGATAATTTTTTATAACAGCACTATAAGCCTCTGGATCAAATCGATTCACAGACTATGGAAATGCTGAAAAGGTTTATGAAAACAAATGTCTTCGTCTCTACCGCTCAACTTAATTAACGGATATGCAGCTTGGAAGAAAAGAGGATATCCAGAACGAAGAGCTCTTTTGCAACGTCTTGTAAAAGAGGGACAACACCCCACCACCATGATTATTTCTTGCTGTGACAGCAGGGTGGATCCAACCACAATTTTTAATTCGGAATTTGGCGAGTTTTTTATTCACCGAAATATTGCAAACTTAGTACCTCCCTGTAGCTTAGAAGGAGATCAAAATGGTACTTCCGCCGCCATCGAGTATGCCGTCACTGCTTTAAAGGTTGCACATATCGTAATACTCGGACATTCCAGTTGTGGTGGTGTACAAGGCTGCTTTAACATGTGTACTGGTAAAGCTCCTGAACTTGAAAAGTCGACTAGTTTTGTAGGACGTTGGATAGATACACTTCGACCAGGCTTTGAACGGCTTGGCAGTTCTGGAAGTGATGAAGAAAAAATTTCACTGTTAGAAAAAGAAGGCATCGCAATCTCTTTAGAAAACCTGCGTACCTTCCCTTTTGTAGCCCAAGCGATGGAGAATGGAAATCTCTCTATTCATGGCTTATGGCATGATATCGCAAATGGCGTTCTTTTCGCGTTAGAAGGTGGTAGCTTTAAAGCTGTTGTCATTGAATAACCTTCTGAAAAAGATTTTATTTTTAATAACGAGGTTGAAAAATGCTTGAACTTACGGAGGAGGAAAAGGCGATACTCAACTCTGAACTTGCTACAACTGGTGACAAAACAGCGCTAAGTATTGTCGTTAAAGCCGCGGAAATGCTCGGCGCGAAAAGGCTAGTAAAAATTACTTCAAGCCATATTGATGGCTGCCTTTATCACGGTGACTCCGGCGTTTTATTCTGCGAAAATCTAGCAAAAAATGGAGCCAAAGCTAAAGTCCCAACAACTACCAATGTCGGCGCCTTAAATTTTATAAAGACTAATCAAGCTAAACTTTCCTCAGAAAAATTACAAATGGCTCAAAGATTAATGGATGCTCATATAAACATGGGCTGCACCCCAAGTTGGACCTGTGCACCTTACCAAATAGGCGCGCGTCCCAAAAAAGGCGAACAAGTCGCTTGGGGAGAATCTAATGCCGTTGCCTTTGCAAACACCGTCTTAGGTGCGCGCACTAACCGATATGGAGATTTTCTAGATATAGCGTGTGCAGTGAGTGGCAGGGCTCCTTATTATGGATTGCACTGTGACAAAAATCGCAACGCAGAAATCTTACTAGATGTAACTGATCTCCCTGAAAACGTGAAAGGAGAGGATACATTTTTTCCGGTCTTAGGTTCTGTCATTGGAAGGCTTGCCGGTGACCGTGTTTGCGCAGTATCAGGTATTAATAAGATTGCATCTGAAGATCAATTAAAGGCGCTTTGCGCGGCAGCTGCATCTACCGGTGCCGTTGGACTAGTTCACATCATTGGAATTACACCCGAAGCTACCAATTTGCCCAACGTTTTTGGTAACGAGCGACCAAAGGAAATTCTGTCTATCGATATGGATATGATGAAGGGTGCATTTCATAAACTCTCTCAAACCAAGCAAGCAGGGAAAATAGACTGCGTTGCCTTAGGAAGCCCCCATTTTTCAATTTCGGAATGTAAGAAATTATTAGAAGTGTCGGAGGAAAAGGATTTTAAGGTGCCAGTTTATGTCTGCACAAATCGTCATACTGCTCAAGAACTAAAAGCCCAAAATATTTATTCCAAACTAGAAAGGCTTGGTGTGGTCTTCATAATCGATACTTGTGTGGTTGTTACCCCTATACTGCCAGGTAGTGGTGGGATAATGATGACTAACTCAGCCAAGTTCGCGCATTACAGTGCGGGTAATACAGGGTATCGGCCTATATTTGGGTCACTAGCTGATTGCATAAAAAGTGCGCAAAATGGTTACGCTACATTAAATTATGGGCCATGGAAATGAGCTGGTGTGGGCAAGTGTTGTATTCTGGCACCGCAAAAGGAACGGTTTTACGCTTAGAAGCCCCAATAAGTTTTTGGGGTGGTATTAGTCCTGACAACGCGGAGGTTGTATTAGAGAACCATCCACAGCGCGGGTTGAAAATCACTGACAAAATTCTAATTGTACCTGATCCCATTGGTTCGAGTTCTTCTGCTGCAATACTCCTTGAATTACTCTACGCAAAAATTGCTCCAAAGGGCCTCATACTTGGAACCAATAAAGATGCTATCTTGCCAATAAGTGTACTAGTCGCTGAACAAATGGGGTGGAATACCATTCCGATCATTGCAATGGAAAACCCTACTTTTAAGAGCGGAGAAGAATTAGAAATCAAGACTGACGGAACTATTCATTCTATTTGAATTAATAATTAAATTGTGCATTTGATCAATGCCGATACTTCAAGGGACTAACATTATCTCTTAGCTAGCTGTCAAATTTAATTACATTTTTAGCTGGAGACATATTTATTTCATCCAGTATTGTCTGCGACCTCGAGGATAGGACAGTCATGATAACCTCTGCCACATCCTCCGCCTCTATGGCGTTTGTCTTTTCATCACCAGGACGGAACCCAAGCCCATTAAAGAAAGGTGTACGCACTAAACCGGGGTTTATAAGAGAGACACGGATATTACTTGCCCTTACCTCGTCACTCAATGCTTGTGAAAACCCTCTTAGGCCAAATTTAGCTGTGGAATACAGGGTCGCCTTGCGTTTGCCCGTAAGTCCCGCTTCCGAGCCCAAAAAAATGATATTACCCCCCGAACGTGCTTTTAAATGTCTAACAAAAATTTGACTGAGTAAAATATGTGAGATTAGGTTCAAATCTAGAAAATCTTTTATCTGCGAAGTTGAAAAGTTTTCAATCGGGTTGAAACGTCCTTCCCCGGCATTGCTAATAAGAATGTTGGCTTCTGGATGAGCTTTTAACAGTGCCTTGGCAACATTAGTTGTTTCGTTTTGATTTTTCAGATCCACTTCAAACGGAAAGTAATTGGTGTCATTCGGGGTAAACTTGGAATGATCGCGTGCTATGCCTAAAACTTTATAATCAGCTTTTAAAAGAAGTTCGCAAACGGCTCTACCTATACCGCTGGAACTACCCGTAACCACTGCGCATTTATCCGTCAAATTTATACCCTTTTATATTTAAGTCTGCGAAAGGCATTGAAAAATTTTTTCTGATGAGACAACACCTGAAAGTTGCCCAAGAAGAAAATCTGACATCTCATTCTCAATTCCATTTCCATACGAAACAATACCATCTGCTTCTTTCATAGAAAATGAGAATAAGTCTTCATCTGGATATAGTTTAAAGATTTCACTATACATTTTTTTTGGAAAACGCAGTGGTCCATAGCTGATTGAATGAATTGATTCATTTGGTAAGGCCTCCAGAAGCGATCCTACTAATCGTTCATATTTCTCTTTCCAATCATAAGAATAAATCAACGGATCAAAACGCAGACCAATTGGCCACCCCCGTTCAGCAAGACGCGTCAATGCAGCAATTCTACGCGAAATACTTGGGGCTTTGTTGTCTAATTTTTTTGCGAGTTCTTCAGGCATAAGACTAAAGGCAACAATACAGTTTTGCTGCGGCTCCATAGAGAGTAGTGGCTCAAGCTGGACGCTTTTAGTACGTAATTCCAGATCAACCCTTTCAAGCCCAGAAAATACAGGCAGTGTATTTTTTAGAAAGCCAGAAATCTTTTCAAATGCTAAAGAATCGCAGTCATATCCAGAAAAGAACGTTATTCGGCCCTTAGCATTATCGCTAATAGTTGTTTCTATCTGCGAATAAAAATCCTCATAATTCACGAATAGTACATAATTTGCCGATGAATACATCCCTTGAAGAAAACAGTAACGACAGTCATAAAGACAGTTATACATATGGGAAAAATAAAAATTCTTTTTTGTACCAATTCCAAAGCCTGCTGGAGCTGGCAGCACAAAATTTTTGTGTTTGCTTGCAAGAATGAGTGCTGGTTGCTTTTTCTGGAGCCTAAAGTTTTGCGTGCGCTTATTAAAAACTTCTTGGTATCTGGAGATGATTATTCTTTGACTTTTTGGAAACTTCGAAACCACCGTCTTTGTACGTTCGTGATCCAAAACGTCCTGTTCGATAAATATGGTGTCGATCATGAACTTGGCCTATCGAAGACTGCTGAGATGAGCATTTCGTCCAAAGTATGGATGACATCGCCAGCTGATTTTGCATGTGCGCAGGCCTTACTGAAAGGAGTATTTGGAAACGCCGTTTTCCATCTTCTATACTTCTGGACTAGTTGGAATTTTCGGCTTGCCGAAAAATGAAATTTACTCAAGACAACCTTAACGTCATTCGAAATATCAAGTCGTCTTTTTTCCTCTTTGACCAATTCTTTGACTTCATCAACCAATAAGAAGATAGTGCGCATATTTTGGGCTAAAAGCTTTTCAACATACGAAGGCTTAATCCGCCGGAGTTGTTTAGCATTTGTATCAGAAACAACTTTAAATAAAAATGTTAACTCGTTACATGAGAACCGGGATGCCAGCTCGGCAAAGGCCAATCCCTCCATGTCATATAGGGTATCAGTTTTATAGTCATTACATGGTTGTTCTTTTGTTATCAAAGTTGTTAGAGGCATTAGCTTCGAAAATCTAAATCCTGGGTATGCAACTCGAGTTTGCATCTCATCGGTGACTTTAGCTACTTGAAAAAGCTTCCCTAATGGTTCCTGAGCATATCCTGCTATTCCAATATTTATCCATGCCACCCACGCAGGAACATTGTAACGGCCACAAATATAGGAAGTGGCCGCGGCTGCATTCATTTGACCAATCCCACTAATTATCAGCAGCTGTCCCGTAACCTCATTTTTGTAAATTGGAAAGACCGCTTCTTCATCTGTTTTGGTGAGTTTGAAGGCAGATATTATTGGCCTCGCTTCAGATGGCAATGCGATAACCCAACAGATCGAAAACTCGAATCCACCACCTAGTATCTTTTCCTTGTTAATTAGCAAACTGCTTTTCCCCTTCCCATCGGATTTTTCTATCCCGATATTCTTTAGCAGCATTGAATTTTTCTCGCTTTCTTGCTCCTGTCTCAAGAATATTTAATTTTTGTATCAACGTTTTAATCACAAGCTCACGTTGCGAATGCGTGATCGAGCCAGAGTGAATCAACTTTTCAAGAGACCTCACCCGAAATCTATCCATACCCCAGTAAGCCCGTGACAATTGATCACTATGACCTCCATATTTTATAGTCAAAAACTCGGGTACGAATAATACTGTCTCATGGGCTGCCAATCTCAGCCACATATCATAATCTTCACAGGCTGGCATCGTTTCATCAAAAAAACCATGTTCTTTAAAAAGTGAACGATGTAGCATCGCGGAACTTGGCGAGATACAGCATAAGGTTAGACATTTTTTAAAAATATCTCCGCCTGACTTTTCATGCTTCTTGTGTTGATTTACCCGCACACCATTTCTAATCCAAATTTCGTCGGTGTGAATAATCCTATGCTTAAACAGGTTTTGTTTCAGCACAGCTAATTGCCGTTCTAATTTCTTTTTACTCCAAGCATCGTCGGAATCAAGAAAAGCAATAAAATTACCGTTAGCTTTTCTTATACCAAGGTTCCTAGCAGAGCTTACGCCACTATTTTTTTGAACAAAGTACTTTTTCTGCGGCACTTTAGCATTTTTACTAAAAAAGCTGTGTGCTTTAAGCACGTCTTTTGTGCCGTCGAACGATCCATCATCAACTACGATTATCTCAAAGGCTGGAAGTGTTTGACCGAGCACCGAGTTTATGGCTCTCATTATCGTCTGAGCTCTGTTGTATGTCGGTATTACAACCGATATTCTATGTTCAAATTCTGAAGTCATTGGTGTCCAAAACAATAATTTCTCGCGCTTTGACAAAACTATTAAATTTTATCGAGGCCCATGAAAACGATATAGAAAAGTCGAAACTTCTTTCTCACATTTAAAATAGCTCAAAAATCACTGACACAAATATACACTTAGTTAGAACCTTGGTTAGTGGCCTTCACCGTAAGCATGAATATTATAATGATTGTTTGTAGATATTTTTTTAGCGTTTTTGAAGACTATTAAATCTTATCAAAATCGTTAAAACTAGAACCTTATTTTTTTGCTCTCATTCTTTGTCCTTTTGGATCGAATGCTGCCTCACTTTTAACTTGACCACTAAAATGTGTGCCAGCAATATTTATATCAACGTTGGTTCCATCGATCCGACACTCTGGCACTAGAATATCTGCAATTGCTAGTGGCGCATTAATCCGGAAACCAAATGTTGCTGATGTGGTTTTACCTACAATTTTGCCATCATAAAGGACAGGCTCATTACCCAACGGCACGCCCTCATTGTCATCTAAAACAATTGAAACGACCCTGTTTTCAGCACCTGCTTCCACCTTCCTCTGCAAAGCGCCTTTACCAATAAATTCTTTGTTCATGTCAACGGCAAAGTCGAGACCGACTTCGACAGGTGAAATATCCGCGTCTAATTCATGCCCATAAGCCAGGTATCTTTTTTCAATACGCATTGACGTTTGCGCTAATAAACCAGCTGGACGCACACCAACTTCATTAATTGCATTGTAAATATCTCGAGAATGTTCTGCCCGACACGTAATTTCCCACCCGGCCTCCCCGACATAAGAAAGTCGGGCAGCTCGTACAGTATGACCTACTAACTCTACTTCTTCTGAAGAAAAGTACCCAATCTCGTTTAATGCACGTGAACCAATGCTTAACGCCACCGCCTCTGCTTGAGGCCCCATCAAGCCAATGACAGCGTAAGTATCAGTGACATCTTCAAGGCGTATATCCTCCCCAATCTTTATATGCCTGGCAAGCCAAGCCAAATCTCTTTTTATCGCCATCGTTCCAGTATATAAGCGGTAACAATTATCTGAAATTCTAATTGCTGTTAAATCACTTTCAAATCCAGCTCGTTCATTTAGAAGAGCAGTATAAATCACCGTGCCAATAGGACGGTTCATTTGATTTGCACATAGCCTATTTAGGAACGAACTTGCGTTTGTGCCAATAACATCGATTTTTCCGAATGTGGATTGATCAAATATCGCCGCCCCTTCATGGGCGGCCTGAACTTCGCGCCTTATGTTCTCATGCCAGCTTGGTCTGCAAAAAGTTAACTCTGGGTTTTTTATTTTACTAAAATAAAGTGGGCGTTCCCAAGAACCAAACTGACCAAAGTGGGGTTTTTCTTTTTCCCACATTCCATCCAAGGGACTTTTTTTTAAGCCACGAGATGTCAACCATTGGCGGCCAGGATATGTAATTTCGTAGTGTTTTCCGAGCACCTCTGGAACTCGTGCGGTAAGAGCATTAACAGAATTAAATTCTGGCGCAAAACGTTTTGGATCAACTTCATTTAGATCACTAGGGGTATGTCCATGCTGAATGCAGTGTGCCAGAGCCATACCAGCTCCTCCTCCGGTCGCAACTCCAACAGAGTTCATTCCACACCCCAAAAACAAGCCTCGCGTTTCACTGGTCTCACCCAACAGAAATGAACCGTCAGGTGTAAAGCTTTCCGGTCCGTTTAGTAGTAACTTTACTTCTGCTGTCTCTAATGCAGGAAGGCGATGCAATGCGTTAAGCATCATTGGCTCAAAATGATCCCAATCTTCAGGGAGGAGTTGAAAAGCAAAATTTTCACCTAAGACATCTGGTGAAATCGGTTTACCCATAGGTTCGAAACAACCAACGAGAAGACCGCCGCTATCATCACGAATATAAAGATGACCGTCGTGATCTGAAAGAGTTGGAAGATTGCCTGAAATTCCCTCTATCGGTTTAGTTAAAAGATAAAAATGTTCACAGGGCCATACCGGAACTTCAGAACCACCCATTTGAGCTACTTTTCTGCTCCAGAGCCCCGAACAGATAGCGATGGCATCACACCGAATCTGACCTTTGTCCGTCTCAACGCCAAAAACTTTGTTATTTTTTGTCAAAATTCCAGTTACAGGCGTTCTTTCAAAAATTTTAGTGCCCCTAGACTTAGCTCCCTTAGCAAGAGCTGCGCAAAGGTCTGATGGACTTACCCTTCCATCATCTGGAGACCATACTGCCCCTACGATGTCGTTGGCGTTCATAAGGGGCCAACGTTCAAGTGCATCCTCTTTTTCTATAGCTTCTGCACGCACACCAAATAGTTGCGCAAGAGCTTCTTGACGCTTTATGTGAATTAATCGATCGGCATTAGTGGCAATAGAAAGAGAGCCTTTATTAATCCAGCCCGTATTCTGACCTGTTTCTTTTTCAAGTGTTGCATATAGCTCCACAGAATAGCGAATAAGGTCTGTAAGGTTTTTTGTTGAGCGCAAAGCTCTTACTTGCGCCGCTGAGTGCCAAGTTGTACCAGAGGTCAGCTCGTTTCTTTCAAGGAGTATTGCGTCTGAAACACCATTTTTAGCCAGATGATAGAGTGTAGAACAGCCCATAACACCTCCACCAATAACAACAACTGAGGCATAACTAGGTAGATTGGTTTCAACCTTATCGGCGGACATGACTAAAAACTTCCTTTATTCCAAGCTGAATTCAGCCCAATCTATATTGAATGCTCGTTAAGAACAAACTAGGGTTTAATTTTCCAATCTCTTTTGAAAAAACGATGATCTATGTACTATTGTAAAATGAGGCAGATGGCGCAGCAATAATTTCACCATTAAAGACATCTTGTTTTCCATAGACAATCCAGGGGTCATCTACTGTGCCAATTTTAATTTCGACGCGTAATTTCGTTGAATGCTTTTCTGCAATATCTAGAAAAGTTATACCACTATCATAAGCGCCACTCAGCAACCCCTCCGCAACATGCATTGTGGAATTCACGGGAATATGTTCTTCCCAATCTTCAAGGCTCACGTAATGCCTCGTTGCGGGTTGAAATGCCACCCGTCTTGGTTTTTTGATATCCACACGGCTAAGTAACGCAAGCTGTTTTCCTGGGAAAATAAATGTATCCACCACGCTAATCCCATATAGAAAGTGCGCTTTGGCGACCAAGTCCGAACAATCTGGGTGCACTGCCGCTTGAACCATATAATCGGCTCGACCGTCCGCCATCATCTCTAGTCCGAAAAAAAAATTGTCAATTAACTTGATATCAGCATCTTTTAACTTCCTAAATCTCAAGTAATTCTGAGTTACAAATTCATGATTCGTTCCCGAGGGCCCCAATGTAATAAAAAGCATACTCTATCCTGCTATAAATTTCTCAACTTCTCACTTTTATAATACCTTGCTTCCAATAACAGCAGCCATGAACCATACAAAAGTTTTTGTGATTAATTTAGGTCATAAAAACAACCTCAAAAAAGTTAAAGTCGAGCTCATGGTAACAACACGGTTTCACACTTAGACAAACCAAGTCAGATTAGCTTAAGAGGTTAACAAAAATCAAAGACGGGCCCCTAGTCGTTATGAGGTATTATCTCGCGTCTTGAAGCCCGGGCACCTCGATAACTAACACTTCAGCATCTGACTTTGCTGTAATGTTTACAGAGACTTCATCACTTATAGCAACACCATCACCTTTATGAGCAGGCAAGTCCCTCACAATAACATCTCCCTCGGAAATCAGAAGATAAGCTTTACCCTGAATAGGATGTTCAATTTTTGTATCCTTATTGAGGTGGCCTACAAAAATACGAGCATTTTGTTGCATTTGTAGTGGCGCAATACCATCACCTGAAACCACAAGCTGCAATTTATTTAAGACAGGAGTTTTTGGAAACTCAGCCGTTTCCCATCGTGGGGCCACGCCAATATGTGCAGGCTTTATCCAAATTTGATAAAGGCTTGTTTCTTCATCTTCAAGATTATACTCAGAATGGAAAATCCCAGTACCAGCACTCATCACCTGGATACTTCCAGCCGGAGTTCGGCCTTTATTCCCTCTATCGTCCTGATGCGAAATAGCTCCACTACGAACGTAAGTTATTATTTCCATATCGCGATGCGGATGAGTGTCAAAGCCAGTATGCGGTGCGATCCGATCATCATTAACCACCATTAATTCCCCGTGGCTTAGCTTATGTGGATCATAGTAATTAGCAAAACTAAAATGATGTTTTGCATTGAGCCACCCGTAGTTGGCACCACCTAGATCTGAAAAAGCATACCGTTTTATCATTATCTACCTCCGACGACACATCATTGAACTCTAAAGTCTGATGATTCGTTATTTATATGAAAAACAATCTTCTAGAGAGCTACCGTGAGATTTTTTAATTGCATAGCGCCGCGCATTTGGATCCCATTGTCGGCCATTTATCTTTTTGTGTCTTACGGGGTCAAACTTTTGAAAGCTAAAGATTAAGTAAGTCATCAAAACTACCATCTTTAAAGTCGGCTTCATTCCAGTCAGGGTCTGAAATGAATCAAACTGTAGTCATTCCAATTTCTTTAGCACCATCTATTTCTTGAAGTATTAATACCATCCTGAATAAAAATTTTTAACCGCTGGCATTATGATTTCTGAAAGCTCTCTTAATTCGACCTCCTCAGGGGTCTTTGCCCGGCTAAGGACTTTGCTAATTTCTTCCAATAATGTGTCTTCGTCTACTCTGGTAAATTTGCCCTTGTTAAATACTACATTGCCATCAATTATGACCATATCAACGCTTTTGCGCTTGGCTCTCCTCACAATAATGTCTAGTAGGGGTATATCAAAATCTTGGTATGGGAAAGCTAAAGAGTGCAAATCTAAAAGTAAAATATCCGCAAATAGGCCTTTTTCAAGTCGACCAATCTTTCCAGAAAAAGGTGTACTGGCTGCACCATGTTCTGTTGCCATTCTTAAAATTTCTGCAGCGCTTGGGTTTAGCGAAGAATGGCCGGGTCGTCTATGTAAAGTATAAGCAAGCCGCATCTCTTGTAGCATATCGCGGTCATCATTTATTCCAGCCTCATCAATACCTAAGGCTATTGGAATATTTTTTGATAAAAAACTAGACAAATCAGCTTTGCCGCTTTTAAGACGCAGATTTGATGAACAATTATGACAAAGACAACCTCCACGCTCTGCTAAAAGATCAACATCATCTTCTGTCATCCATACACCATGCCCAATAGTGAGCTGAGGACCTAAAAGCCCAAATTTATCTATATATTTCAATGCTGATTGGCCTGTCCGACGTCTGGCGTACTCGGCCTGATAAGGTGTTTCCAACAAATGCATGTGTATTTTTGCACCTGTGTCTATTGCTACTTTTGATATTGTTTCAAGAGCTTTGTCAGAAAGCCAATGTAAATTGGACGGGGCTAATTGTATCTCAATTAAGTTATTCTTTGCATGTTGCTCTGTTAAAATGTTGAATATTTCTAATTGCTCACTGATTGAGAGGCTAAAGCTTTCAAAGTACTTTTTCAGCGCTGGTCGGTGTTTCGGTGGAAGAAGAGCTAGACAATTTTCGTCGGAATCGTAAATCATGCGGTTTTGGTCACGAAGAGCAAACGAATATGATGCTCTCATGCCGATCTTCTTATATGCAGCAATTATTTTATTAGACTGGTCAAGAACTGACGCTAAATTTCCAGGAGCGCGACTTTGAAGATGCTGTACTGTAGTGACACCTGACGATATCATTTCAAAAGCAGAATAAAGTGTGTCCAATGTTGGCGGTACATTTCGCATCTTTAAGCGCTCAGCGAACCAAAGCTCCAGTGGGTGATCTTGAGCTCCTAGTTGAAAAGGTGTGACGCCCAAATGATGATGCGCGTTGACCAAGCCTGGCATTGCAAATAAATTTTCTCCCCCAATTTCTGGAATTTCTTTATATTTTTGCCTTAATACACTGGTAGGGCCGATCTCATTTATTTTGTTATTTTTTACAAAAATTGCCTGCCCTTCAACGATCTCTGCTCGCCCTAGCCCGTCAAAGCCTAGAAGGATCTTTTTTGCGATAATTAGCTTTTGGCTGTCGTTCATTCTATTTCCAATATTGGTTTATTTATCTACAGAAGGCTTTACTCAAGTAAATATAATGAATTTTATGTAGCCGTAAAACTGACTTTCTAAAGGATTTTTTATATTGAAGTAACATGCAATAAGCTCAATTTTCTGCAGAACCTCCTACTACGTTGTGCATTTTATGCAGCACTCATAGTAAATCTTTGCAGTAGAAATCGGCAGGGCAGTTGCTAAATATAGCCTCACAGAGAGTCTGGGAAGGTTTTGAGATAACCCGTTGGCCAGTCTAAACCATATTACGTGGAACAACGATTATGAAAGACGGTCAGCCGATTGACTCACCTACCGATCAACACCTTGAACGTGGGGTAGCTGGTGTTCTATAAGAGCGCTTACCTCGCTGCATGCGGCAACCAAAGGCTGTATCAAGGGTACTTTCACCTGAGACGAAATTCTGATCGCAGCTTGGCCAAGTGGGCCGCCGCCGATAATAATGCGCTTGGCTCCCGCTTCTTTCGCTATTTCACAGGAAGTTATCAAAGCATAATCCAACGCATCAGAATTGGATGCCAGAACCAATGGATCGTCTTCCGTGGTGTAACATCCAAGATACGTGTCACCCCTCTCAGCTCGCATTATTTTATCTATAGAAGGGGCCAATTTCGGAGTAGAAGTAACTACGGCAAAGGATACCCCACTCAACGCTGCTTCTCGCGCCGCAGCGGCCGCAATCCCTATTACTGGAATATCCATACTACGAGCCAATCTCTTAGCACCAGGATCGCCAAAAGCAGCTACAATCAAGGCACTTGCATCCGGAAAAACTGCTTCGGATATTTGATTAGCGGCCTCGTAAAGTTGGTCTCGATCAACAATCATTTTTGGTCCCCTATGATTTGTCCAACCCATTACATTAGGCAAATATCGGCTGGTTATGCCAACCATGTCTTGTGTCGTTTTTTGGGAGCCATTTGGATTAATAATAAGAACCGGTTTCATAGGCCGGAGTATTTCATATGATATCCAACTTGGCCAGTACGCGTCTTGGCATGCTCACGCCTTCCTCAAATACTGTTCTTGAGCCTCTGACTTTTTCTATGCTGGCCAATCAATCTGACATCTCGGCCCATTTTAGCCGCTTCAGAGTGCTAAAGATATCGTTGGAAACTGACTCATTAGACCACTTTAGTAACGTTCCAATGTTAGAGGCAGCGGATTTACTAGCTGATGCAAAAGTTCAATCTATCTGCTGGAATGGTACATCATCAGGATGGTTAGGTTTTGAAAAAGACTCTGCGTTAATTGCACAGATCGAGGCCAGGACTGGTATTAACGCTTGCTCTTCAGTTTTAGCTATGAATGAGTTGCTTGCAAAATTCAATGCAAAAAGAATTTGTTTCATTACGCCCTATCTAAGTGAAATTCAACAAAAAATCCTTAATAACTATCGATTGAAAGGGTATGAGATTGCTGCTGAAAAACATCTTGGAGACCCTAGTAATTTTTCTTTTGCAACGTATTCCGAGGCAGACATTCTAGGACTTTGCCGGGTGGCTGCTAACGAACGGCCTGACGCAATACTTATTTTTTGTACAAACTTTAGAGGAGCCCAGTTGGCTCCACTTATTGAAGAAGAAACTGGGATAACAGTTCTCGATAGTGTCTCAACTGCACTTTGGAAATCAATCCAAGTGGCTGGAGGAGAACCCAAAACCATCCGTGGTTGGGGACGCTTATTTGATGTCTGAACGAAACCTTATTGGATACGCAGGTTCTAGGCCAGAAATTATCTGGCCTAATGGAGCGCGCGTAGCAATTTCCGTAGTAGTGAATTTCGAAGAAGGGGCCGAACTTCAGGTGGGAGATGGTGACCCAGCCTCAGAACTTGTTGGGGAGGTCATGAGTGTGGTGCCAAAAGGGCAGCGTGATCTAGGTCAAGAGCAAATTTTTGCTTATGGCACGCGGGTCGGTCTGTGGCGTTTTCTTGACGTATTAAAAAGTACCGATACACCTGCTACTTTTTACATGTGTGGACGAGCAGTTGAACGTAGCCCTCAACTTGCTCGCGCTGTTTCGGACGCAGGGCACGAAACAGCATGTCATGGATGGTTATGGCGCCCGAATGCAGATTACACCGACATCGATAGTGAAAAAAATGATCTGATTCGCGCTGGTGAAGCAATTAAGGCGGCAACTGGGCAAAAACCGGTTGGATTTTTTTGTCGAGGTTCAGAAAGTTCTTGGACCCGAAAACTTCTGGCAAATGAAGGCTATATTTATACATCCAACGCTTTTGACGACGATTTACCTTATCACGATAGTTCTGGTCTTATCGTTGTTCCATACAATCTTGACACTAATGATATGAAGTTTTTTCACCCCAACGGTTTTGTTAGATCTGCGGAAATGTATGAATACGTGTGTGATGCGGTCGAGCAACTGTTGATTGAAGCGCGCGAAGGAAAATCTTCAACATTATCGATCGGTTTTCATCTGCGTATAGGCGGCAGGCCTGCACGATTTCGTGCAGTTACAAAAATTCTTGAATATCTGGCGGATTTAGACGCTCAGATCTGGCGGGCGCGTCGAATAGACATAGCTCGTCACTTCGCAGCTGTATCTCAAACAGCAAAAACTTGACTCAAATGGAGATAATTAATGAAATTTAAATATAGTTTTTTTGCACTAGTAGCAGCATTGGCCATAAGCGCCACGCCTGCAGTAGGCGAGACTACAATCCGCGCTACAGGGCTCGTTTCTACGCATAAATTCCACACTGCTCTCGAAAAACAATTTTACGCCGAACTAGAAGATAAAACCGGTATTGACCTCGCAATAAACTTTAATCCTTTAGACGTTGTTGGTGTCGATATGCAGGATACTTTGAGGATGGTGAGAACAGGTGCATTTGATATTGTTCAAAGCACCATAGGTGCGGCCGCTCGTGACGATGCATTTCTTGAAGGAATTGATCTTATTGGTGTATCAACCTCGATGGATCAGCTAGAAGAAGTTGTAAAAGCTTTTATGCCACAATTAGAAAAACGTGTTGCAGAAAAGTTTAATGCTAAACCTTTAGCAGTATGGCCTTATGGCCCACAGGTTTTTTACTGTAATGCCGAAATAAAGAGCCTAAATGACTTCAAAGGCTTAAAAATTCGGTCTTACACGTCATCTATGTCAACTTTGATTGAAGCCTTAGGTGCCACGCCGGTGACTATGAGCTTCAAGGAGGTTTACCCTGCACTCCAACGTGGTTTGGTAGATTGTGCTATTACATCTCCAACATCCGGTAACACTGGAAACTGGCCTGAAGTAACAACACACTTTTTACCACTTGGAATTTCTTGGTCTGTGAATGCACATTTTATAAACCTTGATAAATGGAATAGTTTTTCGGACACAGAAAAAGCAAAATTAGAGAAGGAATTTACTGATTTTCAGAATGCTTTTTGGGCGCTGGCCAAACAAAACAATGGCTGGGCTATTGCTTGTAACACTGGAGGTAATGGGTGTGAGAACTATACTAAATTTGGCATGACTTTAGTCGAACCCACTCCGGAAGATCAAGCCAAGGTCACGGCCGCCACAATGGACAAGGTTTTGCCTGGTTGGGCAGAGAGTTGTAATGCTGGTTATGCAGATTGCTCTAAAGTATGGAATGCTACCGTTGGAGCAGTTCGGGGCATTGAATTAAAATAAATAACAAAGAGGCGCGCAGTAATGCGCGCCTCTAAAATAAGAGATTTCAGATGCGTATTGTTGGAATATGTGGAGGATATGCCTGTTTGGGTTTATCCTTTTTAATTTTTTTTGAGATAATTGCACGCAAACTCTTCAACCACTCGCTTCAGGGAGTGGATGAAATCGGCGGTTATGTAGTCGCTGTCATAGGCACCTTCGGTATGGCACTAGCAGCTGTTGAAAGAGCCCACACGCGCATCGATGTTCTACTTTTTAGATTACCAAAAAAGGTTCAAGCTATTCTAAACCTTATTTCATATATAGCATTAGGGATTGGCGCTGCTTTTATGGGGTATATGGGATGGTATACTCTCGATGACAGCCTTACGTTTGGATCAGTTTCTTCGAGCCCGCTTCAGGTACCTCTATGGATACCTCAATCACTTTGGATGGCTGGCCTTATAATTTTCGGCTTATCCGCATTATGGACAGCATTTCGAGGTGTTTTGGCCCTTCGCATTGGTCTCAAAGAAGCAGAAGATGTGTTGGCCCCACCTACTATAAGTGAAGAAATTGAAGAGGTTCGCAAATGATCGATCTTATTGGAGCTATTTTTGGTTTTTTTATAATGTTGGGTCTCATGTTTGTTGGACTTCACGTCGGCATAGCAATGCTTGCAACAGGAGTACTGGGTGCGATGATCTATTTTGGTCCACCAGTTCTGCTCTCCTATGGAACAAGTCTTTGGGCAGTTATGAATGACTTTCTTCTGACTACCATTCCACTCTTTGTACTTTTAGGAGAAATTTTGCTTCGTGCTGGCATTACTCGTAACATGTACGAAAGTCTTACAGATTGGCTTAGCCGAATGCCTGGTGGCCTTTTACATACGAATATTGGAGCATGTGCAATGTTTTCGGCAGTCTCAGGGTCTTCAGTTGCAACAGCCGCTACGATAGGAACTGTAGCACTTGATGAGTTTAAACGTCGCGTCTACAATGAACCTTTAGTCTTAGGCTCAATTGCCGCGGGAGCTACATTAGGGATTCTTATTCCTCCTTCAGTCAACCTTATTATTTATGGTGCATTAACGAATACATCGATAGGCCAATTGTTCGCAGCGGGGATTTTACCAGGGATCCTGCTTACCATTGTTTTCATGACTATTATCGTAATTGCGGTTCTTTGGAAGCCATCGCTGGCCGAACAAGTTACTGAAGTACCCCCATTAAATGAGCGCCTATTTCGTCTACGGTACCTCGTTCCACCCCTAGGTATTTTTGTAATCGTAATGGGTGCAATTTACGGTGGCTGGGCTACTCCAACAGAAGCGGCAGCACTAGGGGTAGTTTTGGCATTTGGCCTTGCTGCAATCAATCGTAAATTGAGTTTTCCTATGCTACACGAAGCCTTCATAGCGACAATAAAGACTTCAGCAATGCTGCTTTTTATTATTACTGCAGCATTTTTCTTGAACTTCATAGTTGGATTGCTTGGAGTTCCGCAAGCTATGAGTAGGACTGTTACTGATCTGGGCCTAAACGCCACACAAATCATTTTAATCCTCGTATTGTTTTATCTGGTTATGGGGTGTTTTTTAGAAACTTTATCGATGATGGTGGGCACCATCCCAATTGTCATGCCCGTTATTCTACATCTTGGAATTGATCCCGTCTGGTTTGGTATCTTCCTTGTCATTATGATGGAGCTAGCATTAATCACACCACCTGTAGGGATGAACCTGTATGTAGTTCAAGCTGTTAGAGGTCGTGGAGAATTAGCAGATGTCTATCGAGGAATTCTTCCTTTCGTGGCGGCAATGCTGCTGACAGTTGGGTTTATAATTATTTGGCCGGAAATAGTATTGGTTGTACCTGAGGCTTTATTTTGACGTAAGTCGAAAGGCAAAGCATTTGCCAAATAAAACTAATAAAATGGGTACTTTACAGCTTAGCGCTATCAAATAAAATCTCGCGATTATAAAAGATGTGGTACAGTTCTTTGCTCTACTTTACAAACTTATTGCGATCGATGACTTGTAAACTCGACATGGTGTGACGCAGTTTATTACGTGGATGTGGTGTGTAATCTTTTCTATGAGCGTTGGGTCTATCACTGTGTTTGGAATTACCGCAGTTGTTCATGCTTTACTTATAGCCGGGGTTGTTGTCACAATTGCTACTTTTAAGGCAGCGCAATATCGCCCCAATAGCCTAGTTCAGCTTGCAAGACGGCTTTCATCTACAAACAAAAACCCTTGGAAAATCTTGGTAGCGGAGGAGGGACTTGAACCCCCGACACGTGGATTATGATTCCACTGCTCTAACCACCTGAGCTACTCCGCCATAAAGAAATCTGACGTTCGATATATTCAAGCTAAAGCCAACTGTCAACTAACAGCCTATTAATTAATTTAGCTATTTATTAGATATCAGTTAGCTAATCCCCTAATGCAACGAGGTTTCGATCATCCATCCACCACCAAGAACTCTTGCACTGTCATCGCGTGAGTAGAACACAGCCGCTTGTCCGATAGCTACTCCGAATTCCAATTCATCTAGGACTACTTTACCGTTATCGCTTCCGTCAGAAAAAAGAGTCCCTGAGATTGGTTCCTGCGTTGATCGTAACTTAATCATTAACTTCTCGCCACTGCTAGAAATAGGGTTATCTCCAAGCCAATTTATTTCTGAAACTTTCAACAGATTCCGACCTAGCGCAGAGCGCGGACCTACGACAACCCGTCTCTCCACCGGATTGACGGCAACCACATATAACGGATCGGTTGCGCCTGGCTCTACCAAGCTGGAACGCCCACCTATACCTAAACCTTTTCTTTGTCCTACAGTAAAATTTACAATACCGTCGTGTTTACCAATAACAGAGCCGTCCATATCCACTATTTCGCCTGGGTCAACAGCATCCGGCCTTAAACGTTTCACGATATCCGCATATTTTCCATTAGGAACGAAGCATATGTCCTGACTATCTGGTTTATCAGCAACATTAAGTCCTATTCTATTTGCATGCCGTCTTGTCTCACCTTTCGTGAGCCCGCCGAGCGGAAACCGAAGATATTCCAACTGATCTGACGTTGTAGCAAAAAGGAAATAACTCTGATCCTTTTTCTGATCGATCCCCTTACGTAATTCGAGACCAGATTTTCCCATAGCGCGTTGGACATAATGTCCTGTGCAAAGTGCTTTTGCACCTAATTGTTTGGCTGTTTGGAGTAGGTCTCGAAACTTAACAGTTTGATTGCAGCGTATACACGGTATAGGTGTTTCACCACGAGCATAACTATCAGCAAATTCCTCCATCACAGATTCTCTAAACTTACTTTCGTAGTCTAGAACGTAATGAGGGATGCCAATCTTTTCCGCTACCAATCGCGCGTCGTGAATGTCTGCACCCGCACAGCATGCACCTTTCCGTTGTATCGCTGAACCATGATCATAAAGTTGCAGCGTGATTCCTACGACCTCATATCCGGCCTCTGCCACGAGAGCCGCGGTGACAGAAGAGTCCACGCCCCCCGACATTGCGACTACAACCCTATTTTCCCAATTTGCACCGGGGAGACCCAAATCTATTTTTTCTTCCATTATAAAGTGCTTCACATTTGATGTTGCGATTTCTGACGGTACTTACAACGTGACAGACTTATATTATAAATTCTTTTCAACTTACAAATCTTTAGGGTAAAGAAAGGATTAAACCATCCAAGTCTTCGGTAACTTTTATCTGACACCCAAGGCGCGAGGTTAGTGTTAACCCAGATGCAAGCTCTAGCATGTCACTTTCATCATCAGAAGGTTTCGGCAAAATATCATACCATTTCTTTCTAACAACTAAGTGACAAGTAGCACATGCCATATTCCCCCCGCAGGCACCTTCTATATTAACGTCGTTAGCACGCGCCACTTCAAGTATCGTTTCCCCAACCTCGGCTAGGGCCTTTTTTTCTATTCCGTTTTCTTCGATAAATATTATATGCGGCATTGAACACCCTTTTTAAGAGACTGTGTTTAGTTCGAATCTTGGTAAATTCTCAACCAAGCTTCGATGAGCCTATTAACGTCTTCTTCACTATTTTGCCAACCAAAGCTAATACGGATTGTATTATTTATTAGTTCATCCGGTAAATTCATTGCTTTGAGGACGTGGCTTTGTCTGACCTTGCCAGACGAACAGGCAGCCCCCGCACTCACAGCTATACCAGCTAAGTCAAAAGCCATGACCTGCGTTTCCGCAGTTAAGCCAGGCATAAAAACCGCACTAGTATTGCCCAATCTTTTTTCCTTGTGGGCGATAATTTTTGCTCTTGGGACTTTCGCTAAAATTGTTTTTTCAAAATAGTCCCGCAAATGGACGATTTTTTCATTTGCATCCTCCTGCTTGCTACATGCTTCCGCAGCTGCGCCAAAGCCGGCTATGCCCGCGAGATTCTCTGTACCAGACCGTCTACCTCTCTCCTGTCCGCCTCCAACTATAATTGGCTTCAAATTTAGATCATCTCTAATAATTAAGGCCCCTACGCCAGTTGGACCACCGATTTTATGAGCTGAAATTGATAGCATATCTATTCCAGAGTTTAAAAAATTTATTGGCAATTTCCCGAGTGCTTGAACGGCATCAACATGAACAAGTGCGTCAAAGTCTGATGCAAGATTGGTGACAGCCTCAATCGGTTGTATGACGCCCGTTTCATTATTTGCCCACATTACCGAAATCAAAGTAGGTTTAGGCGCTTCTTTTAAGAGTACCTTAAGGTGTTCTAAGTCCAAAACGCCACTCTGTGATACCATAATTCGACGAGCTTTTGGCACTGCTTCTAATACCGCATCATGCTCAATACTGGAGATCAGTATACTTAAGCTGCTGCTTCCTTTGAGTGCTAGAATGTCTGCCTCTGTTCCCCCACTCGTAAAGATAACGTTTTCTTTTCTCGCACCGATAAACTCGGAGATTTGGGAACGAGCTCTTTCTATAACGTTTTTGGCCTGTCTACCCATTGAATGGACTGAAGATGGGTTTCCAGGATTTCCAAGAACGTCCATCATCGCACCTTTGGCTTCCGGGCGGATGGGAGCAGTAGCGTTGTAGTCAACGTAAACTATTTTTTTATTTTTCTCCAAAAAGTTCATAGTTCCTCGGCCTTTAAGAGAACTTCAACCCGCTGTAAACACCTAACACAAAAACCTACGCTTTCACAAATACCAGACAGCTTAATATACATGTTTACGCAGGCACGTTTGAGAATACCAATCAATTTGTACAATTTAAGTTACTTTATGCATTCGATCTGCTAATAAAGCTTAAACCAACCGCAAATTTGAATGTCTAGCTATTGAAAGGCTCGAACGGCATGCCCGAAGTGTTAATTAATGGACCTGAAGGCCGATTACAAGGTCGTTATATGCACGGAACAGCGGAAAACGCTCCCATGGCCCTAGTATTACATCCCCACCCACAAAAAGGTGGGACAATGAATAACAAGGTTGTTTACACAATATACCAAAGCTTCGTTTCAAGAGGGTTTTCAACGCTTAGATTCAATTTCCGTGGTGTTGGGAGATCTCAGGGAAAATATGATGCAGGAGAGGGCGAGCTTAGTGATGCTGCCTCCTGTTTGGACTGGCTGCAGCTTCACAATCCGAACGCTCCGTTCTGCTGGGTGTGCGGTTTTTCGTTTGGTGCCTGGATTAGTATGCAACTTCTGATGAGACGCCCTGAGATAGTAGGTTTTCTGTCCGTTGCTCCGCCGGCTAGTGAATATGATTTTAGCTTTTTAGCACCGTGTCCATCGTCCGGCCTCATGCTTCAAGGTGAAGATGATGAGACAATTCCTCCTGAGTCGGTCGCAAAGTTAGTTGAAAAACTGTCCGCTCAGCGAGGCATCCAAATAGACTACACCCTTTTACCGGGAGCAGATCATTTTTTTACAGGCAAATTAGATGAAATGATGGGGGTTGTTGATGCTTATCTCGATAACAATCTGCCAGAAGATTTTAAACGCACCCCACAATAGAAGGTGATAGCCACTTTTCCAACAAAGTGGCTATCTAATAACTATCCCCGGTGAGTTTTAACTACTGAAATATCTACAGACGGCCGCAGATCAGCACAGACTTTTAGGACTTGGTGGATATCACTATTAGCGAATTCGTCGAATAGCTTTTCGTCAATTTGTTCTCCGCTATCAAGCTTAGCATAGGCCTGTTGTTTGAGGATGTAATCAAAACGTGATGCCCATTTTCTTGCACCTAGTCTAGCAGTGGTCGAACAATTATCTACCATGTAGGAAACGCCCTTAAAATCCATGTAAGGGTTCAATGAATCTACTGCCTCTATAATGGATTCATTTGCTATTTCAGAGTATGGATGGCCTCTGTCACGGAGCAAATCTACCTGCGCCATCATAGTAGCCATGTAAACACCCGCTGTTTCTGCATTGATTGGGGCGTAATTGCGTTCCTCATCCTCCCGAACTTTTTCACCAACTTGCCACATATCAGTCGTGTCGATATTACCCATTGGGTATCGATCAAATCTGTCCGATGCTTGAATTACGCTACGAACTTCGTTTCCCGATGCAACATCATCATAAATCTCCTCCAAAATCTCTCGAGCAGGATGATACGATGCACAATAAGCTTTTCGAAAAGATGCTTTCTCACTATCTGAAAGTTCTTCATAAACTGCCATTAGACCAGACCGTGAGATTGTTTTACTTATAGGACCGGTAATGGACTCTGACGTGTTTATGTATGCTTCGTCTTTTTGCATCCCCTTACCGGTGAATCTGGCGTAAAGACTTTCGGCGATCCCGTGAACCGCACCAAGAAGGATACCTCTCTCACCAAATATGTCTGATCTATACTCAGACTCGAGGGTAGTCTGAAAGGTAAACGGAGATCCTAAACCAATGGCCCACGCCAATGCGTAATCTGTAGCCCTACCATTAATATCCTGATGAACGGCAAAAGAGCTATTTATTCCTGCGCCATTAACTTCTCGGCCCTGCTCATATAGCCTTCGGACTGAAGGCCCCATGCCTTTAGGACAAACTGCGATGACGTTCATATCCTCTGGAAATTCCTCCCCAACACTTTGCAGATGAGAGAGTAGGAAGCCGTGGGACAATCCAATTGTAGAACCCGACTTCATCGCTGTAAAAATTGATTTATAATTTTGAGCCAGAGCGGCATCCGAAATAAGGAGGAGAACCAAATCACTCTGACTGCAAACTTCATACATTTCCCCTAATGTTCCATTAGCTTTTGTAAAGCCAACGGCTTCAGCTTCTTTCATAGAGCTAGATCCCTCGCGCAGGCCAATTACGACCTTAATATCAGATCCCTCTAGCGACTCCCTTAGATTTTGAGCTTGGGCGGGTCCCTGTGAAGACCAACCAATTACTCCTATTTGATTTATCCCCTCAAATGCTTTTGGCAATAATGGAAAAAGATCTCGTCCTCCCGCAACAATTCTTTCTTCCGTATTACCCAGAGTAATTTTTCTTGTTTCGAATACCTTTGATTCAAAATCCAACCCCATCTCAATAATCCTTCCACCAAAAAATATATACCTGTCGCCGTTTCCTACGGTCCGGCGGACATAATGTCAAGAAAACCGAGCTGACGGTAGTAAAAAAAGCCAGCTGAGATTGTAATATAGCCTGAATTCACTCATCAACTACAAAAAGCGGCTTCTCGCCTCTCGAAACGCGGGCGATATTTTCAAATGCAAAATCAAGTCGCCGCCACCACGTATCTATTGTAGACCCCGCTGTGTGGGGCGTGATGACAACATTTTCCATTTCTAATAACGGACTATTACCTAGGGGTTCGACTTCGAAAACGTCTAAACCTGCTCCGGCAATTAACTTCTGCGATAGCGCTGCTACAAGATCTGCCTCTACAATTGCGCCGCCCCGTGCCGTGTTAATTATAATGGCTGACTGCTTCATCGCTCTCAAAACTTTCGCATCGATTAACCCACGAGACCCCTTTGTTAACGGGGTATGTATTGTAACGATATCTGAGGTACCTATAAGTTCATCGAAACTAACCCGTGTTGCGCAAAGTTCTTTTTCTACTCTAGCATCCGCCTTCACTGGGTCAGAGTAGACGACGTTAGCCAAAAAACCCCTTGCCATCCGAGCCACCTCCTGGCCAATCTTTCCGAAACCTATAATGCCAACTCTTTTGCCACGTATTTCATTTAGAGCTAGAACCTCTTGATGACCAAGCCAGTGACCGTTTTTTAATGATATGTGGTGTAGAGGTAATTTCCTGTATAAGGCTAGTATCAACAAAATAGTATGCTCGGCAACGGTTGGCGCATTAGCACCCCCATTTGTTGCCAGTGGAATCCCAGCAGATTTCAAACTATGGACGTCAAGCCGATCGTACCCGGCACTCAATATCTGCATAAGCTTTGCTTTTTTTGCGACGTCTACATCATCGAAACCTACAGTGTAAAGCATGAAGTAATCTGCCTCAGAAACGATCTCTCGTCTCTCCTTTGAAGACATTTTTTCTTCGCACAATATCAATTCAAAATCGGGCGGTGTCTTTTGTTTTGCTGCTTCTATTATCTCGTTGGGAACGCTAGCTTGCTTGTATAAAAAGACGATCTTCTCCATGTATCTTCATTCCGGGCATTTTTAAGAGGAAAACCATTCATTGCACCTACATAGGGTCTTGTCAAAGAGACTTCACAAAGATTAGCGAAAGACAGTAAATGTTTTATTGCTCAACAACAAAAATGAGCCACCAGCACTGGGAAATTAACCCTTTTTTTCAGTTTTTCAGATAAATTCAATTCTGGATCAATTTATGCCACTTACCACTCGATTTTAGCATCGTTTCTGGGTTATAATCTGCGCTCCATTGATTCCATAGCTGTTAGAGATACAAATGAGCGTGTATAGTGATTATCTAGATGAAATTGAAACAAGACGACAACAGGGTCTTAACCCGAAGCCTATTGAAGATGCGGCTCTTATCAAGGAAATAATATCCCATATCGAAGATGAGGGGAGCACTCAGCATAAAGCATGCTTAGAGTTTTTTATCTATAACACTATACCTGGGACTACGAGTGCGGCGGGAGAAAAAGCTAGCTTTTTAAAAAAAGTCATACTTGGTGACACTAAAGTTCGGGAACTCCCAGAAAACCTTGCATTTGAATTGTTGTCACACATGAAGGGTGGCCCATCTGTCGATGTACTTTTAGATTTGGCATTAGGAAATGATGAAACGATCGCACGTAAGGCATCGGAAGTTTTAAAAACCCAAGTCTTTTTATATGAAGCAGACTTAGATCGCCTAAGACAAAGTTACAATGCAGGCAATACTATCGCGAAAGATGTTCTAGAGAGTTACGCAAAAGCAGAATTTTTCACAAATTTACCTGACATTGACGATGAGATTCAAATCGTCACTTACGTAGCGGCTGAAGGAGATATTTCAACTGATTTACTATCTCCCGGGAACCAAGCCCATTCCAGATCGGACCGAGAATTGCACGGTAAGTCGATGATATCTGAAAAGGCTCAACAAGAGATAAGAGCCCTTCAGGCACAACATCCTGACAAACAAGTTATGCTAATTGCTGAGAAAGGAACGATGGGGGTAGGTTCATCCAGAATGTCTGGCGTAAACAATGTTGCTTTGTGGACCGGAAAGCAAGCTAGCCCATATATACCCTTCGTTAATATCGCACCAATCGTGGGCGGCACAAATGGAATTTCACCAATTTTCCAAACTGCTTTAGGTGTGACTGGCGGCATCGGCATTGATCTAAAAAATTGGGTTAAAAAATTAGATTCTGACGGCAATCCAATCCTTAACAATGATGGCAACCCGATATTAGAACAAAGATTCTCTGTAGATACTGGTACGGTCTTTAAGATAAATACTAAAGACAAAAAAATGTATGACGCGTTAGGCAAGGAGGAACTTGTTGATGCCACCTCTTCCTTTACACCGCAAAAATTGGAGTTTATTAAAGCTGGCGGCGCCTACGGCATTGTTTTTGGTAAGAAATTGCAAAGTTTTGCAAGTGACACACTTGGCTTGAAAACGAAGTCAGTATTCGCTCCATCCCAAGAGATTTCGCACAAAAACCAGGGCCTAACCGCTGTCGAAAAAATATTCAATGCAAATGCATTAGGCATTGCTGATGGGCAAGTTCTGCACGCTGGATCCGACGTTAGAGTTAAAGTCAACATCGTAGGCTCGCAGGACACCACAGGTCTGATGACAGTTCAAGAATTAGAATCGATGGCTGCAACTGTTATCTCACCAACCGTGGACGGAGCTTACCAATCAGGATGTCACACCGCTTCTGTTTGGGACTTAAAAGCCCAACAAAATACGCCCAAACTGATGGAATTCATGCATAAATTCGGTCTAATTACAGCACGGGATCCCAAAGGAATTTATCATTCTATGACAGACGTGATTCACAAAGTACTGAATGACATAACTGTCGACGATTGGGCAATTATTATTGGTGGAGACTCGCACACCAGAATGTCTAAAGGTGTCGCTTTTGGAGCTGACTCTGGAACTGTTGCTTTGGCTCTTGCCACCGGTGAAGCCAGCATGCCAATTCCAGAATCTGTGAAAGTCACTTTCAAAGGGAAAATGGCAGATCATATGGACTTTAGAGACGTCGTACACGCTACTCAAGCGCAGATGCTGGATCAATTCGGCGATAATGTATTCCAGGGCCGCATCATAGAAGTGCATATAGGAACGCTACTGGCTGACCAAGCTTTCACATTCACGGACTGGACGGCAGAAATGAAAGCTAAGGCTTCCATTTGCATTTCTGAGGATGAAACACTTATCGGATCTCTCCAAATTGCAAAGGATCGTATACAGACGATGATTGACAAAGGTATGGAGAATGAGAAAGGCATGCTTCAAGGATTGATAGACATTGCCGATAAGAGGATCACTGAAATAAAATCAGGGTCCAAGCCAGCTCTCAAACCTGATGCGAACGCAACGTATTTTGCAGAAGTAATAGTCGATCTAGATGAGATCAACGAACCTATGATTGCTGACCCGGATGTCAATAACATCGATATATCAAAACGGTATACTCACGATACAATACGGCCCATTTCCTATTACGGTGCAGACAAAAAGGTAGATTTGGGCTTTGTTGGGTCCTGTATGGTGCACAAGGGCGATGTAAAGATCGTGGCACAAATGCTGAAAAATTTGGAAAGCCAAACGGGCGAGGTGAAGTTCAACGCTCCCCTCGTTTTGACAGCCCCAACCTATAATATTATCGATGAATTGAAGGAAGAAGGTGACTGGAGTATTCTGCAAAAATATTCTGGGTTTGAGTTTGATGACAACTCTCCCAAAAACTCAGCGCGAACGGAATATGAAAATATTCTGTACCTTGAGAGGCCTGGATGTAATCTATGCATGGGGAATCAAGAAAAAGCAGCAAAAGGCGATACCGTGCTTGCTACGTCCACTCGACTATTTAAGGGTCGAGTAGTCGAGGATGCTCCAGAGAAAAAAGGAGAATCTTTGCTTGCCTCTACCCCAGTCGTCGTATTGTCAGCGGTTCTTGGGAGAACACCTACTATCGAAGAGTACAAAACTGCCGTTGAGGGAATAAATTTGACTAAATTTTCTCCTCCTTTGGATAAACTTTCCAGCTCAAATTCAGTCCATTTTTAGAAAGATATGTAACCACCCTATATTTGTTGACGAGGAATAATAGTTTTCAGCATGGCAGTCCTTAAATCCACTTTGCTCCCATTACCGCAGAGTAACTTTTATGGTTAATTCAGATATAAGCCACATTCACATTCACGATGATCAGGATTTCCTCGGAATGCGCAAGGCAGGCAAGCTCGCAGCCGAAACCCTCGATTTTATAACCCCATACGTGCAACCAGGCATAACCACAGAAGAGTTAGATAGATTGTGCCATAACTTCATATTGGACAATAATGCTATCCCTGCTCCATTGAACTATAAAGGTTTTCCGAAATCCATTTGCACTTCGATTAATCATGTCGTTTGCCATGGCATTCCCGGAGGCCGAAAATTAGATGAGGGAGATATTCTTAATATTGACGTAACAGTTATCCTGGATGGCTGGTACGGTGATACAAGCAGGATGTTTGGAGTTGGTAAAGTAGCAGTTAAGGCCGCCCGTTTAATGGATGTTACTTACGAGTGCCTTATGAGGGGCATAGAAGTTGTAAAACCAGGATCAACCCTAGGCGATATAGGTCACGCTATCCAAGAGTATGCAGAAAACCAAAGGTTTTCAGTCGTACGAGACTTTTGTGGACACGGATTAGGTCGTGTATTCCATTCAGCCCCAAGTATTTTGCACTATGGAACTGCTGGCATGGGAGCAGTTCTACAAAAAGGAATGTTTTTCACAATAGAACCAATGATAAATGCCGGCAAATATGCGGTCAAAATACTTCCAGACGGATGGACTGCCGTGACTCGAGATAGATCTTTATCGGCACAATTCGAACACTCTCTTGGGGTCACAGAAGATGGGTGCGAACTATTCACAGTATCGCCTTCAGGCTTACATAAGCCACCCTACGATATTTAGAATTAGAAATAAAAATTAATTGTCGGAGCCATTCTGTAAAACATTCATTTTTTCATTCAATTTTAATTAGTTTATGATCTAAAAAAAGAAGTTAACAAAGGAGGGACACATTGGATGAAATAGTCGATCAAGCCAATGTTTCTGGCTTCAAAGATCCCCTGAAAAAACAGATAAATGGACTGTTTTTTAATCTCTGGGCATTTGGGAGCAATTCGTTAGTAGCCTGGATGCCAACCAGACTTGGTATTGATATACTAAGTGTGCCAAAAGTTAGGTTGTTCAATATAGAAAACCCGGAAAGCAGAGTTTTTCATGGGCAACGTCAAATGGAAATTGATGAGTTTCGACAAACCAGTAAATTAGTAGACTCCGAGCCGATGGAAATACGTTTAGAGTTCACTATTGGAGATGATGAAGCTGGATTAACAGAAGCCGAAGTTGAAGAAATTTTTCGAAATTATGCAACTTTTAAAACTGATTATCGAGCAGTCTTATTACTTGATATTGTTGGGTTTTCTAAACACACTCCAGAGGCTCAAGCCAGCCAATTATCTACCTTAGAGTTTGCACTGAACATAGCTGAAGAAAGTTGTAAACAAAAAAACCTCCCAATCGAAATGAGGAGAAGTACAACAGGTGATGGCTTTTACATATGGAACCGTCTCACTGGGCCAGAAGCTGATATCGCTCTTTTTGTATTGATGCAACTTTTTCTCACCTACTATTCTGGGCTCAAACGCGCTATCACCGAAAAAAATGCTGCCCCCAATATAAGAACTGCTGCAGGTCTTGGAAGCCATTATTCTTTCTATGCACCTGGCAGAGATGTTTTGTATACAAGCGACGAGTATATAGTCGGCGATGTAACCATCGACGTCGCGCGGCTCATAGGCAAAACTAATACACATCAAATTGTGATTGGCGCATTTTCTCGCCCTGGAAAAGAAGGTGAAAGCCCACTAACCCCAGAGCGAATGATGCAAGTAGCTTCCGAAAAACTGAAAGAATTCGAGGGAATGCCTTTATTTGGAAATCCGGTAGAAAAATTCTCATCGTATATAACCGGACCCAAAAGGGAGAACGGAACCTTCAAAAATCAAAAAATGAGAGTAATTGATAAACATGGGTTCGAACACATTTGTTATAACGCAAAGGTCAACGTCTTTCTTGAGGGAGATGAGCCTTACTATATCGGCCTGCAGCATTCTGATTTATTTGGAAAAGCTAGTTAGAAATAAATATCTTTGTCAATTATCACGGATTGCATTTTCGAGAACACATCCGTCTAAATTACAACCCTGAGTGTTGGCCCGAACTAAATTTGCCTCATGAAAATTCGTTCTGTGAGACCTCCCAGTATCAGTACCGTCCTTCGAAACTATATTAATTTCTCCCATTTCTGCATTCGCTAGATTACAGCGTTTTAAATTGGCGCCAGCAAGATTAGTACCGATTATAACAGCCTCGCACAAATTGGCGTCAAAGATATCTGTTCCCCCAAGGTCCGCTAAAATAAGGCTGCAAGCTTTTAATTGCGCCCCCCTAAGCTTACCACCTCGCATTTGTATCCCAGAGAGGTCTAACCCGCTAAGATCATGATATGATAAGTCCATACCATCTAAAGTACCTCGCTCTCCCTCGGCACCATTTGTACTAATCCACTTCTTGTGACTTTCTAACTTATCCTTAACTTCTTGTGCCATCTCATTAAAAGCAATCACCTTTGGCGCATCACCTATATCGATTTCCGATGCGTCGAGCCCATCTAGAGAGTTCTCGCTGGTTTTAGTTCCCCGCATACTAACGTTCTCTACCTTGGCATTAGCAAATTTTGCTCCTCGAACATCCGCACCATTTAAATTCGTATTCGTAAGTCTCGTATCAGATAAATCTGCATCTTTTAAATTAGCATATGATAAGTCGACGTCTGAGAGGTCAGACCCAAACAATTGCGCCCCTTCCAGATTTGCTCCAACTAAACTGGCCCCTTGAAAATCTACGTTGGCCATTTTAGCGCGCGTCCCTTGAGCATAATCCATGAGACATGCTGTTAAATCCGACCTTTCGTTCCCCATTGAAGCACTGCCGTCCGCGCCCATCATAACGCCCCCTCGCAGATCCGCATCTTTGAGGTTTGCATTGGTTAGGTTCGCTCCTTTCAGAGAAACCCCTCGTAAAACAGCGCCTTCCAAATTTGCATTCTGGAGATCTACATCGCTTAAAGTAGCGCCAAACATATCCGCTTCGGCTAAGTCAGCACCTTTAAGAGTTGAGCCTGTTAAATTTGTTCCAGCCATAACAGTCTTTGCCAACTGCCAACCCTCTAGGTTTTGTCCTTCAAAAGCCTTTTTTGAGAAATCTGCTTGTTTTCCGCCACTTTTTTTAGCCAACCATTTTTTGTGACCAGACATTGCATTTTTTATTAGGAGTAGTGTCTGTTTTTGTTCTTCACTCAAGCCTGCTAGAGGATCTTTAGTTTTTTCTTGATCTTTTGTCCCGCTCGAGATGCGATCCTGCCAAGACTCACCTTCAGAATTTGCAGATCCCGCAATACTACTTCTATCCGTTTTTTCAATATTTTGGCTTGAAATTCGGTCTTGCCAGTCTTCACCTTCCGCCATTTTACATCCAGTCTTTTAAACCAGTAAAAGTATTCTACTTCTAATAGACGTTTGTTACTACCTATCTCTATCACATTAGCTTTTTTATACAAGTCTGCACATAATGCGAACCCTGCATCGTCAAATTGCTATTACTCACTTAGAGAAGGATACCAATCACGCCAAATTTTAGACTGATTGCGGTTCTCGTATATAAAAAGCGGATGCAAAACTTATCAAGCAAACGAACGGAAGAATCAGCATTGACACTTGGAAATCCACTAAATTAAAAACTCTAACCCCGTCAAACATTTCACCTGTCCAACGATAATCAAGTAAGACACCTACTAACGGTTGTAAGATTGCGCCGCTACCAACTACAAAAGTATTTATCAAGCCAAGAGCTACCCCACCCGACTCTGGTGGATTGTTATCTTTTGCTAAAGCAAAACCCAGTATCATAGAAGCTGAAAAAAAGCCTTGCAAAAACAAAACAACAATAACCAACGTTGTTGATAATGTTGGGATCAAAATTGTTGTTCCAGTGGTCAATGCGGCACCACACGTGCCCCATAGCAATAAAATACGACGCCTTCCAATTCTATCCGACAACCAACCAAAAAATGGCGCTCCAATAGCCCAAGCGACGAAGATTATTGAGATAAAGCTAGCCGCATCCGGTTTATCTATTGCTCGCGCTTTCATAAGATAAGGAACGCCCCACAAACCACCAAATGCTAATAAAGCACCTGTTAAGCCGGCTGCTGCGAGAGTTGCGAGCCAGGTCTGTGTGTTCGCACATACATTTTTAAGACCAAGCCAAATGGAAAAATTATCTCCAGGTTTTTGATTTTCTTTAGGGTCCCTAACGGTGAATAACAGCAGGACTGCCAAGAATAACCCGGCTATTCCAAGACTTAAATTACAACTTCTCCAACCAAATATAGCCACGGCAAAACTAAGTGGGGCTTGACCGACAAACCCACCAGCAGATCCCATCATCTGCGCCCAGCCGCCAAGCACAGCAAACCGGGAAGGGAACCATCTGGCAGCCATGTTCAACGCTCCAACAAAACTGAACGCGGCCCCAGCACCCACGAGCCCTCTTCCCAAATAAGCGAGGTACACGCTGTCAGCCAAAGAAAAAATGATCGAGCCTATACCGCATAGCGCACAAGCGCCTGCAACTACACCTCGCAACCCATATTTATCGACAACTAACCCAAGAGGAATTTGAAGTGCTGCATAAATGTAGAGGTAGGTCGCAGATAAATAACCTAAAATTGCTGCCCCAACACTGAACTCCTTCATCAAATCATCTACCATAACTGCTGGCGCGACGCGTAAAATGAATGCATAGAAGAAAAATAGGGCGCAAAAAAACCAGCCAACCATTACGAGTGATCGGCTAGTTACCGAAACGCGAGAAAGGGGCAAATTAAATCACCTCGTTTTTTAAAATTAAATGAGACGCCGATACAATAGTCGGTTTGTATCAACTATAGAAAAACCTAAAATTTTAAGAAATGTGGGCTTCCTCTTTAGACATAACAAAACCCTCATATCCATTTGCAACCACTCGCTCGCATTCTTTCGTGTAGGTATGTACGCCTCCAACATAGGGCATAAAAACCTTCGGCTTACCGGGTATATTTACACCCATGTACCAGGAATTAGCGAGCGGGTATAAAGTGGAGTCCGCAACCTCTTTAACATGCTTAACCCAATTTTCCTGCGCGTCCAATTTAGCTTCTATCCTATTAAACTTCTTGTCTTTCATGTATTGTAGACAATCTGCGATCCAATCTACATGCCACTCAATAGAAAGTATCATTTGGCTCTTTACGCCAGGACTTTGGGGTCCAGTAATCATAAATAAATTTGGAAGGCCAGCTACCATTACCCCTAGGTAAGTTTTAGGCCCTGCCTCCCATTGCTCATCAAGGGATGGACCATCTTTAACCTTGATGTCGATCTCCCGCATTGCGCCGGTCATTGCATCAAAGCCCGTTGCAAAAGCTATAGCATCCAATTCATAATGTTGATCTGTAGTCCGTATGCCAGTCTCAGTTATTTCCGTTATTGGCGCACTTCTTACATCGACAAGCTCAACATGGTCTTCATTAAAAATTTCATAGTATTGACTGTCTAAGATAAGTCTTTTTGTTCCAATGGGATGATTATCGGGGCAAAGCAATTCGGCAGTCTTGGGGTCTTTAACTGTTTCTCTAATTTTGTTTCTAACAAACTCAGATGCTGTGTCGTTAGACTCTTTATTAAGTAACAAGTCAGTATAAGCATATAGATAACTTATACTGCCCCCCTCTTGCCATTTTGCTTCATAACTTTTCAACCGTTCTTCTTCGGTCGCTTCTAATGCCGATTTAGTTGGAGGAGGAAACCCTGCTATGCCAAATGGCGTATCATAAGCAGCTTTGCGGCGCTCAGAATATTCCGCTTTATGCTTTTGCTCTTTTTCAGGGTTTAGGGGAGCATTTCTCGCTGGCAGACTAAAGTTTGCGGTACGCTGGAAAACTGTTAAATGTTTCGCCTGCCGCGCAATATGAGGCATCATCTGAACCCCAGATGAGCCTGTACCAATTACGCCAACACGCTTTCCAGAGAAGTCGACCCCCTCTTTAGGCCAAAGACCAGTGTGATACCATTCTCCCTTGAATGTTTCTAAACCCGGAAATTCTGGCTTCCTTGGCGTCGATAGATTCCCCGTAGCCATGATACAAACTGGGGCTTTGAAAGTTTCATTTGTATCCGTGCCTATGGTCCAGATACCCGCGTCTCCATCAAATGTTGCACTTGTCACACGAGTGCTCAATTGGACATCTCTCATCAAGTCGAAACGTTCTGCAACGTGATTGATATATTCTAAAATAGCCGGCTGCGTACCATATCTCTCAGGCCATTTCCAATCTTGCTGAAGTTGTTCATCGAATGAGTAGGAATATTCCATACTTTCAACATCACAGCGACAGCCAGGATAACGGTTCCAGAACCAGGTCCCACCTACTCCATCCCCCGCCTCTAATACTTTTATCGAAAGGCCCATTTTCCTGAAACGGTATACGGAGTAGAGACCAGCCAGTCCCCCACCAACAACTAAAATATCAAAATCATAGTTATTTGATTTTGATTTAGAAGCACCCGCGTCCGGCATTATTGTTCCTTTCCTATACGACTTTATTCATAACTTTTAGCCTAGACCGCAGTGATATCATATTCAGATAAAAAAGCGGCCAAAAAATGTAATTCAAATTACGATATCACCAGCTTGTAGCACGAAGATGAGGTTAACGAGACCTGTCAATTACTTCTCTATATTTTGCTCAAATGCCTTCTTCTGGGCGGAGGTAGCCTCTGCCTGATATTTTTCTTTCCATTTTGGATAGGGCATCCCATAGACTATTTCTCTTGCTTGTTCATAATCTAAAGTTTGACCGCGTTCCTCTGCTGCTGCTAGGTACCATTTGGACATGCAATTTCTGCAGAAACCCGCCAAATTCATGAGGTCAATGTTTTGTACGTCTTTGCGCTCATCTAAATGCGCTATTAACTGCCGGAAGGCTGCCGCCTCTAACTCAAGTTTTGTTTGTTTATCAAAATGCTCGTCTGGACTTGCCATAAAATTCTTCCAATTCCTGATTATCTACTTATTTGTTTTTCGTGTTGTCAATCATCGATCATTATGCACCAGATTAAACGCAGCATCAAAGATTACAAGCATCGCATTTGCCAAAAACTTAAATGCAGTCCAAAGACGGAATGACTTTTTCAAGTGATGACGCAAATATTTCTGCCCATTTCTCTGCACCAGATGTGAACTCTATCAAATCTTGCCTAAACTCAACTGCTATAGAAACGAGGTTGTGTTCGGGCACGTGCCTAAGGAAAGTATAACCAGCAGGCTCACTTCCCGAATAAGGCTTATTGTCTCCAACATTCAGCGAACCATTTTCACGCAAGCTGGATATTAATGGATATGCTAAACGCTCATCGTCTTTCCATAAAACGCCGATCTGCCATGGTCGAAAAACTCCATCCATAACCGGTGTAAAACTATGGAGAGCAATCAAAATCTGATTTTTCTTCCCGTGCGTTTTCGGGCTCCAACGCCTCAAATGTTGATCAATAGCGTTATGGTACGGATAGAATATTTCCTCTTCCCTAAGTTTCTGCGAGTGCGGATCAAGGTCCTTATTACAGGGTATCTCCGTTTTATCCGACAGAGCAGGTATCGATCCCGAACTGCCTGGACGTCTGTTACAGTCTATGACAAGTCTGGAATAATTTGCCACTATTAGTGGCGCATCAAATCTCTTTGATAAATAATGCGCAACAGCGTTTATTCCAATATCATACGCCACATGGCGTCTTAGTTCGTGTTTTGGAACTCCAAGACAATCAAGCTCTTGTGGTATCGCATCTCCATTATGGTCTGAAGTGAACAAGAGGCCAGAATTTTTTTCAAGTCTATATTGAGAAAAAGCCGCAGGGTCGTTTGGATTTAAAAGTGACAATAAAAGCCCCAATCTATCTTCAAAATGAACAAAAAATATCACTCCCGTTAATCAACAAATAATACAAAAACTTAACTTGTCCAAAATTATTTTTTCTAACGACCTCATGGTAAAAAATAAGCAAGTTAGGTAGATTAAAGTTTCAAAAAATCTCTATAAAGGAAACTTTCTATGCATTTTGGAGACCGGCTTATTAAAAGCACTCACAAAATCGGAAATCCACTTTGTGTGGGACTTGACCCATACCTAGATAAAATTCCCCCTCTATTTCAAAATGGTACAATGAAGCCCAGTGACCCGCGAACAGCCCCCGCAGTTGAGACGTTTTTAAGGGCTGTGATCGATGTAATAGTTGGCAAGGTAGCGATAATCAAACCTCAGTCAGCGTTTTTTGAGCAGCTCGGATGGAGAGGCATTAAGGCTTTGGATGCTATTATACAATATGCTCGCGATAAAGATATTTTAGTTCTTATGGATGCTAAACGAGGAGACATTGGTACTACAGCAAAGGCATACGCAGAGACCTATCTTAGCAAGGAGGCTTTACTACTTTCCGATGCTTTGACAGTTAATCCATTTCTAGGCAAAGATACGCTAGAGCCATATCTAACCGAAGTTAAGGACAATAATCGAGGCCTTTTCATTTTAGTCAAAACAAGTAATCCAGGTTCTGGGGATTACCAAAATGTGCTTGTTAAGGATATACCTCTTTACGAATTTATAGGAAATTCATTACGTTCAATTGCCTCTGAATTTGTTGGATCAGCTACTGGCTGGTCTTCGATAGGGATTGTGGTTGGGGCAACCTATCCAGAACAAGCAGATCGACTCCGCGAAATACTCCCGAATGTACCGTTTCTTATCCCAGGTTACGGTGCACAAGGCGGTGCAGCCGATGATGCCGTTACAGCGTTTGTAAAAGGGAGTAACGGTTATGAAGGTGGGATAGTTAATTCATCACGGGGAATACTATTTTCTGATGGAAGTTACACCTCGAACCCAAAAATCTGGGAGTCAACTCTTTGCACGTCCGTTCAACACGCTGTTGATGGTTTAATCGACGCACTAGCGCGAAGGGCTTAGATTCTACATTCTAGCAGAAAAATAATCGGAAAAAACATCATGAAAATAAGCGCCATAGAAACTATTAGAATAGATGAATTCCCAAATTTACTATGGGTGCATGTTTGCACTGATGATGGCATTGTTGGATTGGGTGAGACTTTCTATGGCCCAGGGGCAGCGGAGGCTCATATACATGAAACTATTGCACCAATACTCTTAGACCAAGACCCATTACTTATTTCTAAACATCATTCTAAACTTATTGGTTATGTTGGTTTTAGTGGAGCGAGTGCAGAGCAACGTGGGCGCTCAGCTATAGACGTAGCCCTTTGGGATATCTGGGGACAAGCAACTAATCAACCCATCCATCAACTGTTAGGAGGTGCAGTCAGGGACGATGTAAGAGTGTATAATACATGTGCTGGCTACCAATATGTTCGGAAGAGTTCTGGCCAGGGCACTAACAATTTTGGACTTGATACAAGTGAAGGCCCTTACGAAGATCTTGATGCATTTCTAAATAATGCAGATGACCTTGCGAACTCTCTTCTCGAGATGGGTATCGATGGCATGAAAATTTGGCCGTTCGATTACGCCGCGGAGTTATCAAATGGCCATCACATATCAAGCGCTGATATGAAAATAGCTCTAAAGCCATTCGAAAAGATACGGAAATCTGTCGGTGACAAAATGGACGTTATGGCCGAGCTTCATGCCCTTTGGGATAGGCCAAATGCTGTAAAAATTGCTCGAGAACTGGAACAATTTTCACCTTACTGGGTCGAGGATCCCGTTTTCATGGATCATCTCAGCTCATTGGATAGTGTAGCACGATCTTCATCATGCCCCATAGCGGTGGGAGAGACACGTGGAGGCATTGCCGATTATAGGTATCTCCTAGAGTTAGACTCACTTAGCTTGATTATAATGGATATTGCCTGGTGCGGTGGCCTTACCGAGGCGAAAAAGGTTGCTGCAATGGCTGAGGCGTGGCACGTTCCTGTTGCTTTCCACGACTGCACTGGTCCCGTAGCCTTAACAGCTTCCACTCATCTTGCTATGGCTTCAAAAAATTGTGAAATACAGGAAATAGTAAGAGCATTCTATTTTGGCTGGTATACTGAATTGATGACTAACCTTCCTCCGATCAATAATGGCAGAATTTCCGCACCCGCTGCTGCGGGATTAGGAACAGCACTCCAGCCAGAAACACTAAACAGAAAAGATTGCCATATCAGGCGAACTCTCCGAAGTTAAACCAAATTATATTTTCCAAATATTTACAGACGAAATAGTAATAAATTCACGACAAGATTATCTCTTAATATTAAAAATTTTCTCAATTACGATTGTTAATTTTGTAAATTGCAATTGGCGGCTAATCACTACCCCAAGGTTAATCATTAATGGAATTATGGATACCAATAACAATACTCGCTGCGTTTTCGCAGAATTTAAGGTCTGCACTTCAAAAACATTTGAAGTCTAAACTTAGCACTGCCGGCGCCACGTATGTTCGTTTTTTCTATGCGATCCCATTCGCTGTCGCTTACCTTGTAATACTCAACCAAGTCTTTGATCTAAAAATGCCCAATCCGAATGCCGAATTTATATTTTTTGGCATAATGGGGGGCTTAACACAAATCATTGCAACCGGCCTTTTAGTGTATCTTTTTTCCTTTCGAAATTTCGCCGTTGGAACAGCATATTCAAAAACTGAGACCGCTCAGACCGCGATTTTCGGCCTCGTGATTTTAGGGGACACTCTCACACCAGGTGCCATACTCGGTATAGCAATCAGTCTAATAGCAGTGATGGCCATTTCCACAGCTCGTCAAGAAACAGGCCTAAAAAGCATATTTTCTTCGCTTTTGCAAAAAACTGCACTTATCGGGATTGCCTCAGGTACTATGTTTGGGATCTCAGCGATTTCCTATCGAGCAGCTTCTCTTTCACTAGGTGGCGAAGGAGTCGCTATTCAAGCAGCATTTACCCTCGCTTGTGTCACAGTATTGCAAACGGTTCTTATGTCAGCTTATTTGATTGCAAAGGAACCCGGTGAAATAACAAACGTTATTAAGAATTGGAGCGTGGCAGGGCTTGTAGGTTTGAGCGGTATGGTCGGTTCTGCATGCTGGTTCACTGCTATGACCTTACAAAACGCTGCATATGTGAGGGCGTTAGGCCAAATTGAACTAGTATTTACTTTTGTCGCTTCCTACCTATTTTTTAAAGAAAAGAGCAATCTAAGTGAGATTATTGGAATAATAGCACTAGTAATCGGGATCTTAGTCTTGCTGATTGGAACCTGATACAGTTTAAGATAAGGCATAGTCTGATGTGGCAACGGGTATTGATATTTTCTTTTAGTCTGTTGATCCAATCTTGGACATTAGCCGTCGCGGAGACTGCTCACATGTTTACATTTAAGTCCATTGATGGAGAGCCTATTGCTCTTTCCGAATACACCGGTAAAGCAATATTAGTCGTAAACACGGCGTCTCGGTGCGGTTTTACACAACAATATAACGGCCTTCAAAGTTTGTGGGAAAAATACAGGGATAATGGGTTGGTGGTGATAGGTGTGCCATCAAACGATTTTGGAGGACAGGAGCCTGGCACCGAAAAAGAAATTAAAGAATTTTGCCAAGTGAATTTCAACATCAGCTTTCCTATGACGGAAAAAACAAAAGTCAAAGGGGAACAGGCGCACCCATTTTTCTCGTGGGCAACCGAAGAACTTGGCAGTTTGTCTAAACCACGTTGGAATTTCTATAAGTTTTTGATAAATAAACAAGGGAAAGCGGTAGACTGGTTTGCCTCAAGTACCAGCCCATCATCCCCAAAACTAATCTCAGCTATTGAGAAGGTTCTATCGGAACATGATTAAGTACCTTATCAAAAACTAGAACTTCCCTGCTTTTGCTAATAAGCTAAGCGCCTAACTTGAGGCAAAATCTTAAAATGGACATTTCAGATAGAACTTTTTATAGCGCGACCAGCACGAAAAAGGATTGGCGAGATGTCGTTAGTGAACTTTCTTGTAAATTAGAGAAAGGCTCGGGGAACCTCGGCATCATATACCTTTCTGAAGACCTTCTAGTGTCTTTAAAAAACATTATCAAAGAATTGAAAATCGAAACCAGCTGCCATAATTGGTTGGGTGCTGGTGGATACGGCGTTTTAAGCAACTTTGGCGAGTTTTACGGTGAGACTTCAGCAACAGTGCTTCTTTTAGATTTACCAGAGGAGAGCTTCAAAATATTTTCTGGAAATGAGAATATAGGGTTAGCAATCAAAGAAGGCGAGACAGATTGGCTAAAACGGGCGCACATGCCCCTTGCAATAACACATGCAGATCCGAGCCAACCGACAACCATGGGGGCAATTAAGAACCTCGCGCGAGAAACAAATAGTTATTTAATTGGTGGCCTAACAGCGGCTTCTGACGAAAGTCCACACATTTCAGATCAGTCTGGTAAGGCAATTAGTGGAGCGCTATTGTCACCAGAGACATGTGAGATACTGACAGGGCTAAGTCAGGGATGTAGCCCAATAAGTGAAACACTCACTATCACTAAATCACAACGAAACATCATTTTGGAGCTCGATGGGAGACCCGCCTTTGATGTTTTGTTAGACGTTACAGGGAAAGAATTTCTGGACAACTTACAAAAAATGGGTGGAACAATCTTTGTTGCCTTTCCAATACCGGGATCTGACAAGGCAGATTACACTGTAAGGAACTTGGTTGGTCTGGATCCCCAAAATAAAGTCATAGCTATTTCAGAGAATATTTCTGACGGAGATAAATTGCTCTTTTGCCGCCGTGATAAAGAAAGCGCCGTGAAGGACATGTATAGAATGTCTGAAGATTTGAAACGTAGGATCGGCGAAAAACAGATTAGAGGTGGTATTTACATTTCATGCGCTGCAAGGGGACCTAACCAATTTCCAGATTCCGCTAGGGAATTAGATATTATCACGGAAACTTTAGGGGATTTCCCACTCGCAGGTTTCTATGCAAATGGCGAAATCAGCAGAGATGAAATCTATGCTTACACAGGCGTTTTAGCAGTATTTTTATAAAAATAAGCCGCTAATATGAAATATGAGGCGTATTCCCGCCATTAATAACCTTTAGGTCCAACCTGACGACTAGTACGATTCAAAAAACCGCAACCGCGCTGTTTAGGAAGTTAGAGCGATGACTGATACTCCGACATACGAAGTTTACGCCATAAGATATGCAGAACAATTAGAACGCGCTGACGGGGCGACTTATTTAGGTGGCGACCCTACAAAGATGATAAGAGGTTTAGACTTCTTTACCTATGTTATAACCGGAAATGGTCAAACATTTGTTGTTGATACTGGGTTTAATCCTGATTTGTCAGGCGAAGGGGGACGCAACTTTTTAGAGTCACCAGCCGAGAGCCTATCTAAGATAGGGATAAAGGCTAGTTCTGTTGAACACGTTTTATTAACTCATGCTCATTTTGACCATGTTGGAAATCTAGATGATTATCCAAATGCAACATTTTCAATACACGCTGAAGAAATGAAATCAATCACCGGCCCAGATATGACATTTGCGCCCTTTCGACTTGCATACCATGCGCGCGATGCAAAAAAATTAATCGAGTTGCTTTATGATGAAAGATTGAAGTTTTATGAGGACACGGTAACTACTGTTGCACCAGGCATTGAGTTCCACTTAATAGGCGGTCATTCCCGAGGACAACTAGCGTTGCGAGTGCATACTAGCAGAGGATGGATACTTCTAGCATCAGATGCAGTCCATCTTTATGATGAAGTTGAATTTGAAAGGCCGTTCGCAATATTTCACGACCTCCAAAAGATGATTGATGGGTACCGCAAGTGCATCAACATTGCAGGAGGATATGAGTTTTTAATCTCTGGCCATGACCCTAAAGTGACGGACTGGTATCCACCTTTAGCGCCAGAATTTGAAAAACGTATTTTAGATCTCGGTCAGTCACCTAAAAAGTAATCAAACACCTATAGCCACCCCGTCTCTCCGAGGGTCGGCGGCGCCGGCGAGCGAACCTGAGAAGGGATCTCGTGAAACCGCTTGCATCCCGCCACACTGCATCGTAAACGGACCTGGATTTTTGATATCATGGCCTCGCCGTTTTAATTCCTCGGTCACTTTATTAGCCACTCGGCTCTCCAGCACAACTTCTTTTCCATCAAATAGTCTTGCACGAGGTGCTTCTATAGCTTGTCTCAAATTTAAACCAAAATCAGCATAGTGCACGAATGCCTGCGCCTGAGTCTGCATGATGCCGTAGCTTCCTGGGGTCCCTAATGCTAAGACAGCTTGATCATCTTTTAGCGAGATCGATGGACTTAAACACATTGCCCATCGTTGTCCGCCCACCAAATGATTTGGTGATGCAGGATTCAAATCTCCCCAATACATGAAGTTATTCATGCAAACCCCTGTACCAGGAATTACAACTGTCGACCCCCACGGCGAACCTAAACTTTGAGTAAGACAAATCATGTTACCTTCACGGTCAGCAATTGAGATGGAAGTCGTATGAGATTTATTTTCTGCCATCTGAGGCGTTACTTGTTCGCCAAATTGTTCTGTTAATCCTTCGATAACTTGGTTGTCAGCAACACGCTTCCGAAGGGGCTGTATATTTCTATCAGTTAAAAGCTCTACGATTTCTTCAATTGATTTGTTATTGTTATCAATCCGTACACCCGCGGCAACACGAATAGCGCGGAATACTGTATCCAGATGTTCGGTGCCTAGATGATCAAATTTATCTAAATCAAAGCCTTCTAAAATTCGCATCGTTAATAAAAACTGAAAAGCTTCGGCCGGCGGAGGCGGTACATGTATAGCAAATCCCCTGTAAATAGCGCTAACAGGTTCTTGCCATTCCGGTCTGACTGACCGCAAATCTTTAATTGACATACAGCCACCTAGCTCTTGCAAATGATCAATAATTTTTTTACCCAGCGCACCGTCATATAGATATGAACTTCCTTGTGATGCGATACCTTCGAAGGTTTCGGCTAATTCGGGTTGTTTCAAAACCCATCCCTCGCAAACCTTTCCTGAGGGGTTAGTATATATTCTGCTCCATTCGGGCGTACATGCCCTGCTGGCGGTAGTATGAGCCATGTGAGCGTAGAGGGCTGATACAGGAAAACCATCACGCGCATGCCTGATGGCGGGGGATAAAACGTCCGGTAATTTTCTTCTGCCATAAGTATCTAGTAGTTCGCTCCAACCAGCTAAGTTTCCAGGTATTCCACTGGCAGAAGGCCCTGTCATGGTGTCTTCTTTAGTCAGGACATTTGACTTAAAATCAAATGGAACATTAGGCGTAAAATCAAGACATCTGACACGCTTTTCTGAACTAATCCAGCATGTTGCAACCCCCAACCCAGCTAAACTAGACATAAATGGTTCTACAACGTTTAATGTAGAAACCGTAGCAATCATGGCATCAAAAGCGTTGCCACCACCTTTCAAGATTTCCGCCCCGGCTGCCGACGCTAGAGGGTGCGCAGAGGCAACCATTCCTCCTAAAGCTCTAGAAGGTGAATGAGTTAAGTTCATTTTCTTACCTCCAAAGTTCTTTTCTAAATACCTATCGAAATCTTCATTGAGAATGAAATGTCTAAGTCAGATTTCAATACCTTTTGAATGCGTGGATGGTACAAGGTTCTGCACCTGCTTCGAGCGTTTTTCAAGCCAGTATTCATAAGGGCTCGGCATGAGGCTATACGAACTCGAGACTCCAAGCTTTTGGGCCGCATCAATTGGCCAATTTGGATTATGCATCGCCTCTCGCGCTATAGCAATGAGATCAGCCTTCTGTTTTTGGAGGATTTCTTCTGCTTGGTCAGCGTGCACGATCAAGCCTACAGCCATGGTATTTATTTTAGCCTCTTTTTTTAGTTTATCTGCATAGGGTACCTGATACCCATACCCAACCGGCCCGGCACTTACTACCGGCGCCCCTCGTATACCTCCCGACGAACAGTCTATCACATCAACACCTTTTTGCTTGAGTAAAACGGAAAGCCTAACATTTTCATCTGGTCCCCAACCTGCATCATCTTCAACCGACAATCTAACAAATAATGGCTTACCGTCGGGCCATTGTGAACGTACTGCCTCCACGATTTCTAAGGCAAACCTCATTCTATTTTCTTCAGACCCACCGTATCTATCATTCCGGCGATTAACATGAGGTGAAAGAAATTGGTGTATTAGATAACCGTGGGCTGCGTGGATCTCTAAGACGTCGAAACCGGCCTTGTTTGCGCGTTCGGCGGCATCTCCCCATTTTTGGACAATATCTTGGACCTCGTCGACGGATAGTGAACGCGGGGGTGGATCTCCAGGGTCACCTTCGCCTGTTGAGGAAACTAATTCCCAGCTGTCCCAGTCTTCAATTTCTGGCAGAGGATCGAGAGGTTTTCCTCCCTCCCACGGCCGATACCTTCGAGCCTTCCTTCCACTATGACCCAACTGAATGCCAGGGCAAGAGCCATACATTCTAATAAAATCAGATAATTTTTTGAAGTAAGGGATAAATTCGTCGTTCCACAAACCGAGATCACCAACTGTTCCACAACCTCTTCGTTCTACTTTTGTTGACTCAACGAAAACAAGACCGGCTCCGCCTGCAGCGTAACGTCCAACACTCATTACATGCCAATCAGTAGGAAAACCTTTAACGCCCGAATACTGATGCATTGGAGCAATCACCACTCGGTTTTTAAGTTCTATATCTCTGAGAGTAAAAGGTGAAAATAAAAGAGGTGAATTCATAACTTTACCAAACTTTGCTTATAAATTTTTAGGACATCTCAAAAAGCAGCCCCCTACCCTTGATTTGGTCAGGAAGCTTTGCTGCTTTCATTGTTCGCCAAAATAATGATTGCGTGCTCGATGTAACCGGTTTACCTAGCGCGCTCTCGATCTTGGGTATTGCTGCTAAAGTAGGCATATCGCAGCAACTTAAAACCACTGCTTCAACATTTTCATGACTGCCCAAGTTGACGGCTCTTTCCACAATTAGATCACTTGGAACTCGGTTCATGTTTTTAAATTTTTGCTGGGATTCGTCCACGATAATGCTCTCGTCCTGTATAACCTCAATCCCATTCTCTTTGAAGAATCCGCATTCTTTATCATTGGTTTCCTGTGGATATGGTGTGATCATAATTATGTTCTTAGCTTTAAAAACTCTCATTGCCTCTACGAGTGCTGCTGCTGCAGTTACTGTTGGCTTTCCTGTCTTTTTTGAAAGCTCAGTTTCATACACTATTGGGTTACCTTTGGCTGAACTAGCTGTGCAAGCATAAGCGATAACATCTGGTTCTGCAGAATTTACTTCGTCTATTACGCGGGGTAAGTGGCTTTCCATTTCATCGAAAGGCTTTTCAAAGCGCTCAGCAAAAAAGGGCATCCGTGAAGTATGTATAGTTATTCCATCCGGTGCCATTTCCCAGAATTCAGTTTCCGCTACCGTATTAGTTGATGGCACCATAAGTGCCATACGAGCTTTGGCACCATAAACACGTTGAACAGAATGTTCCATTTCAGATCCTCTCAGCTGCAATGAATTATTTTCAGTTTGTAAAATCTTAACAATTCGCTTACTGAATTAACAACTAAGAAACGAAAGATTTGATAAAAATATGAATTCCGCCCAGACAATAAAACTGGCAGCCGTTTCACGAAATTATTTTAACATGCCTATATGGGTTGCCACCCATTGCGATCTTTTCAAAGAAGAGAACCTGCAAGTTGATATCGAATTGCACGAGCCTATTGACAAAGTAACTGAGCGACTTGAAAAAGGTAGGGTGCAGCTTGCACTTGGTGTTACGGAACATGTTATTCTTAATCATGAGGCAGGTGGCACCCTAACAATAATAGGTGGAAATGTTAATAAATTGCCATTTTCGCTTATTGCTAAACCATCGATAAAAGAATTCAGTGATCTCAAGAACAAGGTAATTGGTGTGTCCTCAAAATTAGCGGGAAGCTCGTCATTGATAATGAAGATACTCGAGACACAAGGACTGAAGTATCCAAAAGATTATGATTTGGCTGAAGTTGGTCCAATCCTAGCGCGGTGGGAAAAACTTCAATCAGGAGAAATAGATGCTGGCCTCCAAGGCACACCATTGAATCAAATCGCATCAGAACAGGGGTTTAATTCCATAGTAGAACCCAAAAGTTATTTTCCTCACTTTCAATTCACTTCCTTAAATGTCGACGCACGCTGGGCCCAAAACAATTTAAAATTGCTTGCGGGTTTTATGAGAGCTTTCATCAAAGCTCATCGACTTTTTTTTAGTGATCAAAAACTTATGCGAGACATAGCTATCAAAGAAACTGGCATTTCGGGAAAGCACGCAGATAGTGCATGGAAAGAATATACTCAAGAAAATATGTTTTCGATAAATGGTGAATTTAGTATAGAAGGCATACAATGTTTGATAGATGAGAGTGCGCTGATACGTTCAATTGCCAAGAGGCGAGGAAGGAACGCGGCAGACTACGTAAATGGTCAATTTATTACTGACGCGTTAGGATTGATCTGAATGGTTACCGTAATGACAACTTCTTTAGTTTTAAGGCTTATCTTCACGTACACTAACCATTTCTAGGATTATTCCGTATGGACTCTGTAACGGTAGCCGTACTTGATTGCTTTTCACCAATTATCGCGAGCAAGCTTCTCTCAAAGTTACCTCGAGGTTGGACCCTCGTTCCGATAGGTCGGACTACGTTTAAAGAAAGAAAAACTGCCATAAAGAATGCAACTGCGGCATTAGTCATGGGTGCTCCTTTAAACGAAAGGCTCCTTCTTGAGGCTGATAATTTATTGTATATACAAAAACTAGGCGCTGGTGTAGATAATATAGACTTAAACTACTGTAGAGAGCATAAAATAGGTGTTGGTAGATTGAATGCAGGTAATGCTATTCCTGTAGCTGAGCATACCCTGATGCTGATGCTTGCTGCCAGCCGTCAACTTGTAAATTTTGACAAAAGCACCCGAGCCGGGTCATGGCAAAAAGAGCTTGCACGGGGTTCCAATCAAAGTGTACATGGAAAGACAGTTGGTATTGTTGGGCTAGGAGCTATCGGTCGTCAAGTTGCTAAGCTTTTGTGTCCCTTTGGGGTACGGCTTCTATATTGTGATCCTGTGCCAGCACCACAAAAATTGCATAGAACACTAAACCTGAAACAGGTTGATCTAAATCAAATTCTAAAACTTTCAGATATTATCACACTTCACTGCCCGCTAAATGCCGATACGAGGAATCTAATAGACAAAAAAGCAATAAAACATATAAAAAAAGGTGCGATAATCATAAATTGCGCCAGGGGTGGCCTTATCGACGAGACTGCACTGGTGGAGGCGCTAGAGGCAGGGCAATTATTTTCAGTAGGTCTCGATACTTTTTCAAAAGAACCACCCGATAATGTGTCCCTTCTAGAGTCAGAAAATACCGTGATTTCCCCGCATTGCGCTGGAGCTACGCTGGATAATTTTGATGATATCGCGGAGCGAGCGATAGCCAATATAAAATCGTTTTTGAGGGACGAGACCATACCTCGAGAGGACATAGTATACGACCCTAGATGAGCGACCTCTGATCTAAAGAGAGTTGTGACGTTAAAGGTATCAAATATAAACACCACTTATATACGGAATATTTTTAAACCCTATTGTTGAGATAAAAAAATGTTAATTGAAATACTGTGTACTGGTGATGAAATTTTAACCGGTAAAACTGTCAACACAAACTACAGTCACATGGCTAGTCGCCTTAACGAAGTAAGCTTAAAAATGCACTGGGGTACAATTGTTGGAGACAGCCGTGAAGACCTGCGAGAAGCGTTTGAACAAGCCTCCAAACGAGCAGATATTGTTATCGTAAACGGTGGATTAGGACCTACGGTTGACGATTTATCACAAGAAATTGCGGCAGAAGCTGCAGGTGTAAAACTCAAATTAAACCAGGCATGGTTAGATAGGATGCTAACTTTTTATCAGAGACGAGGTAGGACCATGCCTCCAAACAATAAAAAACAAGCGTTACTCCCGGAAGGCGCCGAATTTATTGATAATCCAATAGGCACAGCGTGCGGTTTTGCAATTGATATTGGCAATGCAAGATTCTTTTTCACGCCCGGGGTGCCGAGGGAAATGAAACGTATGTTGGACGAACAAATAATACCACGCTTACTGCAAATGAGTGGCGTTAAAAAACTGACGACGCTTAAACGCTTTCATTCATTTGGAATTGGAGAGTCTCGCGCGGATCAGATGTTAAATGATATTGAAACAGATAAAAATAAAGAATTCGTTAAACTTGGTTTTCAAGCTCATTATCCACAACTTGAAACAAAGATTGTTATTCAGGCAGAAAATGAGTCTGAAACAGAAGAAATCCTGCAACCTATAATAAAGACGGTAAGAGAGAGGTTTGGAAATTTTATAATTGCTGAAGACAATGCAACTTTGGAAGGATCAATTTTAGCAGAGTTGGCCAGAACAAATTCAACTCTTGCTACAGCTGAAATGTATACAAGCGGTGCGATTTCAGCCCGCTTGAACCCCCCAGTTGGAGATCCTGACCCCGTATTAAGAAGTTTAGTTTCTAGAGATCTCAAAGAATTATCTCGGGCAGTCAACCTTACTTTACAGGAGGAAGCTATTTCTTTTAACACTGAGAGCGCAGAAAAAATTTCTACTGCTCTTAGAACTGAGGCGGCTTCAACCTATGCCCTCGCCACACTATTAAATATCGATCGAGACAAGGATGGCATCGAAGCTGGGGGCGATATTATTATAGGTATATCGACACTGGGTGGCCCATATTGCAGAAAAGCCAGAATACTAGGTGGTCATGAATGGGTGCGTCTGGGAGCGATAGAGCTGACTTTGGATGTGTTTCGTCGGCACCTTATGAAACTTCCTATTGACGAGCGTATAGATTTTGAGAAACGCTAATGTAATCCGCCGTCAAATAAATTTTCATTATTTCAATCATCTATTTATTTAGTGAGCGCTTATAATGTTTGATCATGCGAATTATTTTCCCACCACAGACCAAGCATGGGCATCAGAGCGTGCTTTTTGGCGGGAACAACTGCAACCGGCGGTCAACTTTGCGCTCGAAAACGAAGCAAAATTAGACCGAAACATCCAAAAAGCCCTTGAGAACCGAGCATTTGCCGAACCGCCACCTTGGGGCGACATAATAGGAATAACCCGTCCTAGAGCAGGGCCACATGGGATTATTCTTTTAAACGGTAAAATATTAACTAAATGGGGAGATATTTACCGCCCGGATATAACGTTTTCAGTCGCAAAGAGCTTTCTGTCGATTTGCGCGGGGCTATTGTTAGATGATGGTCTTATCCCGAGCTTTGACGACCCTATAAAAAAGCTTGTCGACGACGGTGGATTTGATAGCGCTCAGAACAGAGATATTACTTGGCGGCAGATGTTACAGATGACTAGTGAATGGCATGGTGAATTATGGGGAAAACCAGACCAGATCGACCATAATCGAGATCTAACGATCCAACCCAACGACAACACGACCAAAGGAGAACAGCGACAATTAAAAAAACCTGGAACTTACTGGGAATACAATGATGTTCGAGTTAATCGTTTATCACTTGCCTTGCTCCGAGTGGCGAAACAGCCGCTACCTGATTTGCTTAAAGAGCGAATAATGGATCCAATTAATGCCAGCCAAACCTGGGAGTGGCACGGCTACGAGAACTCTTGGATAAATTTAAGAGGCCGGCAAATGCAGTCAGTGTCCGGCGGGTCGCACTGGGGTGGAGGATTATTCATCAACTCTTTAGATCAGGCGCGCATAGGTTTACTCATGTTGAACCGAGGACGCTGGAACGGGAAACAGCTTTTGTCAGAAAATTATATCAGCCAAGCACTTACACCCTGCAGCGTAAACGCAGATTATGGACTATTCTGGTGGTTAAATAATAGTGGGAAGCGCCTGACCAACGCTACACCTAACAGTGCTTGTGCTGTAGGGTTTGGTGGTAATTTTATCTGGATTGAACCTGATTTTAAACTCGTTTGTGTTACACGCTGGCTTGAAAGCTCTGCCTACGATGAGTTTTGTCAAAAAGTTTTAAACATTATCAGGTCAAACGGGTGAGGATAACTTTACAATATCGTACTTATTGAAAACTTGCTGGCGGCGCTGCGCCCTTAATCTGTGTTCTTTGCATCAATCTTCTGGCGCTACTATCAAATGGATCGCGTCGATGCATGGTGGCTCTATTATCCCACAGTAATAAATCGCCAACGCGCCACTTATGCGTGTAGGAGTTACTTGCAAGCGCCGCATATTCCCACAATGTATCCAAAAGTGTTTCTGATGCTTCTCTGTCTAATCCGACTATGTAAGCATTCTTTCTTCTTCCAAGATATAGGACGGGCCTTCCGTTGCGAGGATGCGCACACACTATCGGGTGCGGTTGCCCTTCACATGTCATAGGGTCATTATCTTCGCGAATACCCTTACGCAAAAAACCGCCTGAGTTATAGGTGCCATCATGCTTAATCACCTTCTTCTTAATACTATCGCGGATTTTCTCGGGTAACGCGTCATAAGCTGCTGCCATGCCGCACAACGAAGTATTACCACCCTCTAGCGGCACCTCAATTGCGTAAAGCATCGAGAAATCGGGTGGATTGGGCAAATACGACATATCTGTATGCCAAACAGCTTCGCCTGCACCCAGTGAACCGATAGGTTTATCATTATCATCCAAAATGTTGGAAACGATATAGATTTCAGGAAATCCGTCGACAGCTGTTTTACCATTCTCCATTTGTGGAGCATGGTCTAAATCACCAAACATTTTACTAAATGTTACCAGACTTTCCGGCGAAAGTTCCTGGTTCCGAAAAAGGAGCCCTCCATAAGTATCCAAAGCAATTTTTATGTCTTTAAATTTTACAGCATCGAAATTCGTTATATCAAAATCTAATATTTCGGCACCAACGGAATCTGATAACGGGTTTAAATTTAATTTCGCCATCTCCTATTCCTCCTCCCTTAAACCATGCACAGTCGTTTAAAAAGAGACTTCTACCAGATGCATTGCAATCCTTGAACTGTCAAACTTTAGGCCAATCAAAATTGGTTGCTTCTGTAATGTCTTTATATTTTAGTGTAAATTGAACTGAAATTTATTAAAATATCAATCCTTCGACACAAGAAATATTTTCAAAAAGTCCGACATAATAAATAAGTAATATGAAAACTGAAACAAACTTGTAGGAGTTAGCATTGACCGTAATAAGAATGCGCAACCAGGAAAAAAGACGGGATCGGCGGCAACATTCTAATTTAGTGCTCATCTTCGAAGAAAATGAATTCCATGTCATTGATTGCAGTCTAGGCGGATTAGCAATTTCCAATGGAATAGACATCTTCAAAAAAGAACAAGAATTAATCGCTATACTTAGTATGCCACGAAAAGATCAAAAACCTGTAACAATGAAGATTGCTTTGAAAGTGACTAGAGTGGATGATCAAGCAGAACAGACTGCGTTTCAATTTGAAAACCTTTCAAGCGAGAACTTTACGATTTTAGAAAAGTATCTTACTCACAGAAGCACGCTTTCACTTAAATAAATAAAGCAGTAAAAAATCCAATGCACTTATCGATTGGGAAAAAATGAGAGAACGAGATCTTGTCTGGAACAAATTAGAAAAAGCTCGCCAAAAGTTCAACCGCACTTCAATTTTAGAGCAGTTTCAAAAGGATCCGCAACGACATGATGTGTTTTCTTTCCGCCTAAATAATCTTTTCGTTGATTTATCAAAAAACCTCATAGATCAACAAGTTTTAAAAGATTTACAGGAACTCGCAACCATCCAGGAGGTCGATAAAATAAGGGAAGGCCTTTTTAGTGGCGCAATCCTTAATAATACTGAGAAAAGACCGGCACTTCACGTTGCTCTACGAACGCCAAAGAGCAGTGTTATAACTGTCGAAGGGATAAATATAGTCCCAGCGGTCCATAGACAGCTTGAAGAGATGATGTCTTTCGCCGAGTTAATTAGAAGTGGTTATAAAAAAGGCCTTACAGACAGGCGTTTTACTAATATCCTGCATATTGGATCAGGAGGCTCTCTAACCGGACCAATGATGGTATTAAAAGCACTAACTTCCTATCAAACCCCACATATACAGATTGACTTTGTAGGAAATGCTGACAGTTCGGACTTACAAGCCAAGTTACGCAAACTAGACCCTGCAACGACACTTGTGGTTATTGCATCCAAGACATTCTCTACGCAAGAAACCATCCTCAATGCCGAGACCATGAAAAAATGGATGCTTGAAAGACTTGGGCCATCGGCCTTATCAAAACATTTTGTAGCAATAACCGGAAACAAAAATCGCGCAAATTCTTTTGGAATTGTAGATGAAAATATTTTTGAGATCTGGGAATGGGTTGGTGGTCGCTTTTCTTTATGGTCAGCTGTAGGCTTGACAATTGTTTTGGGTATTGGTTCCGAGAATTTCAAAGAATTTTTACGAGGTGCTCGCGCAATAGATGAGCATTTTCAAAACACCGCACCAGAAATGAACTTACCTCTAATTCTCGGAATGCTCGAAATCTGGTACACGTCCATTTTGAATTTTGGGTCGCGGGCTATAATTCCATATGATCATCGCCTTCAAAATTTTGTCTCATACATTCAGCAATTAGAAATGGAGTCAAATGGCAAATCTGTCGACAAACTCGGTAATAAAATGACTAAAAAAACTGCTGCTGTTGTTTGGGGAGCAGAGGGTACGAATGCCCAACACTCTTTCTTTCAGCTTCTTCATCAAGGAACATCTGTTATCCCTTGTGATTTTCTGATTGCTGCGGTTTCCGACGAAGAATTTACAGGACATCAAGAGGTATTGCTAGCTAATTGCCTCGCACAATCTAGAGCCTTGATGACTGGCCGCAATCTAAAAGCAACAACAAAAAAGTTAGGCGATAGCGGGCTTTCAGATAAAGATTCTAACCGTCTTGCGCCACATTCTTCATTCGCAGGAAATCGCCCTTCAACAATGTTTTTATTCAAACAATTGACCCCGAATATCCTAGGACAATTGATAGCTATTTATGAACACAAAGCTTTCGTCCAGGGGGCGCTTTGGAACATCAATAGCTTTGATCAGTGGGGTGTCGAGCTTGGCAAGGAACTGACTAATGAAATATTGCCGCTTTTACAAAACAAAACCCTCGCCTCTAATTTAGACCCATCTACTGCAAATTTGATGGAAGAAGTTTTTAGATTCCGCAAATAATTTGGGTTAAAATCTCCATAGTCAGATAGTTGATTTAGGGCATTCTAAATCTGAAATATCGACCTCTATTATCACTAATAGGATTTTAAACTCGTAATGATGAAGTTAGAGTAGTGATAATGCATAAAAATACTTGTGCTCGACTTTATCGATGGAGAAAAAAATAATGGAGACTGTTGGCCTTGGATTTCATTTTGAAGATTTGCCTATCGGTCGCCAATTTAAGACGATAGGCCGAACTATAACAGACGCGGATATAACAAATTTTATTAATGCGACGGGTATGGTTGAGTCGATGTTCACAGATTTAGAATTTTTAAAAACAGACAGTGATATTAAAGGAAGGGTTTCACCGGGAGCACTTGTGTATACATTCGCAGAGGGCTTACTCGTGCAATCTACCATGCAACACACAGGCTTTGCCTTCCTGAATATGGAATTAGACGTTAAAGCTCCAACATTTTCTGGTGATACAATACATGTAGAATGTGAAGTAGTTGAAGCACGTTTAACAAGCCGCCCAGGGCGCGGTTTAGTACGAACCAAAAACCATATCATCAACCAAAAAAATGTAACTGTAATTACGTATACACCTCTCCGAATGATTAAGTGTAAAAATCCAAACATCACCAAAAATGATTAAGATATAATGCTGCGGGAAGATGAAAATATTGGTCCATTAACAGGTGTCCGCGTCCTAGACTTAACGATTAACGTCCTTGGGCCGGTAGCAACCCAAATCCTTGGTGACCTGGGAGCCGAAGTGATTAAAGTAGAGACGCCTTCGGGCGATCCCATGCGATTGATTGGTTCCAGTAAGACCGGTATGTTAGGTCCCTTTTTCCAGACAACAAACCGCAACAAGAAAAGTGTTGTATTAGATCTTAAAAAGATTGAGGAAAAGAACGCTTTACTCAAGATAGCCGGTGGTTGCGATGTTTTTGTTCACAACATGCGCCAAGCCGCGACTGAGAGATTGGGCATAGATTATAAAAACTTAAGAAAAGCTGCACCAAAAATTATTTACGCTTCCGCTACAGGCTATCGCAGAAACTCCCCAAAGGATGGGCGCCCGGCGTATGATGACGTAATTCAAGGAGAGAGTGGCTTAGTCGATTTAATTGATAAAACCAATGGTGAGGCGCGATTTGTGCCAATGCCTATTTCAGACAAATTTTGTGGACACACGCTGGCTTCAGCCATTGGAATGGCACTGTTTTCTCGCGAGAAAACCGGAAAAGGCCAAGAAATCCACGTCCCAATGCTGGAAACAATGCTAGCGTTTAATCTGACGACACATCTTTGGGAAGGCACCAAAGGCCCAACTAATGATCTTGGTTATCCTCGGGCACTGTCGCCTTACCGAATACCTTACAAAACCAAAGATGGTATGGTCTGCGTTCTGGCACACACCGACGAACAATGGCATAGATTGCTGAGAGCAATAGGGAGATCAGATTTAATTGAAGACGCTAGATTCACTAAACTTTCCGAGAGGGCCCAAAATATTGCCACACTCCAGTCTTATCTGGCTGAGGAGCTCGCTAAATTCACGACAGAGGAAGCATTCCGAAGATTAGACGAAGCCGACCTGCCTAACGGTCCGGTTGCTAAACTCGATAAGTTAATGATGGACCCCTACTTACAAGAAACAAATTTTTTCCAAAAAATAGACGATCCGCATGAAAACATTGTCTTTACCACGGCGCCGCCAGTCGATTTCTCAGGTACACCAGCGACTGTGAGGTCTGCTGCTCCCGCCCTAGGACAACATTCCGAAGAAATCTTGCTCGGCGCTGGAATTTCAAAAAATATCGTCAACAAAATTATCAACAAAGGTCGGTAGAATGCCGAAGCTTACCGACTACACAAAATATAGCGACGCCCAAAAATACTTTAGTAAAGAAGCGCTCTGGGAACTTTTCGATGGCAATAAAGATGAGCTAAATATTGGTTACGAGTGTATTGATCGGCATCCAAGACTTAATACAGCAATACGAATTTGTTACGAAAAAGGCAAAAGTCGTTCTATTTCCTTTGGCGAGTTAATAGATAATTCGAATAGATTCGCAAATTTCTTAAAGTACAAAGGACTGAAAAAGGGCGACAGAATAGCCATAATGCTTGACCCATCACTTGAGTTCTATACAGCATTGTTTGGAACGATGAAGGCGGGTTGCGTTGCCGTCCCCCTGTTTACAGCATTTGGACCTGACGGCCTTTCGGCACGAATAGAGGATTGTCAACCAAATTTACTTATTCTAGCCCCCGAAAAATCTTCTCTCATTTCCGAAATAAATTTGGAAACGCTTATTGGCGACAAGACATTACTTAAAGAACTATGCAATTTCGATAAAGAGTTTGTGGCCAATACAAATTCCTCCGATATGGCAATGTACCAATATACCTCAGGCACCTCTAGGGAATTACCTGAAGCAGTAAAGCATAGGCACAAAGCAATTGTTACTGTTATGATTGCTGCACTATACGCAACCGGGGTAAGACCTGGCGACAAATACATGTGCCCATCCTCTCCCGCCTGGGGTCATGGTCTTTGGCATGGAACTCTTGCTCCGCTTGCGTTAGGTATTGAGATTGCAACCTACTCTGGAAAATTTCATCCAGGCAGACTTCTCGAAGCACTGGAAGAATTCGAAACTACCAATTTATCCGCAGCAGCGACTCATTACCGAATGATGCGAAATCTGGGAGATAGCGAATCTAGAGATTTAAAACTTGAGAAGCTCTCTTTCACAGGCGAACCATTAGATACAGAAACAGCTATCTGGGCAAAAAAACAATTTGGCCATGATGTATGCAGCATTTATGGGTCAACAGAAGTGGGTGTAATAATTGCTAATTATCCGGGAGCTGAAGACCTCCCTGCCCGACTAGGATCACTTGGCAAACCACTCCCCGGTTGTAAAATTGATATTCAAGACGCCAACGGGGTATCTTGTACTGTTGGTAATATTGGGGAAATTAAGCTGTTTAAGAATGGCTCTTGGTTTCCGGTAAAAGATTTAGGAAGCTTTGACCAGGATGGATACTATTTTCATCACGGCAGAGCTGATGACGTTATAATTTCGGCAGGGTGGACCATGAGCGCGGTGGAAATAGAGGATGTTTTGCTGAAACACACAGCTGTTGAAGAGGCGGCCGTTATTGGCGTTCCAGATGAAGAACGGGGCCAGATAGTCAAGGCATTTATTATAACAAAATCTAACGAAAAGACTTCATTGGTAAAAGAGCTACAAGCATTTACAAGAGAACGACTTAGTCTGCATGAATACCCCCGTCTAATAGAATTTACAGATACTCTTCCCAAGACACCCGCCGGGAAAGTTAATCGAAAAATATTAAGAGAGTCGACTACTGAGGATAACAAACGTGACATATAAGCATCAAAAAGATACACAATTCCCACGCATTACTGAGGGTGCTTTAGAAGAGCTCCGTAGCCGTCTTGGAGTAAAGATTTCAAGAGACCCAGAACCTTGGTGCTTTGAGGCGACACGCGATAATATAAGACATTATGCCCATGGAATTGGTGATGATAATCCGCTTTGGTGTGAGCCCGACTACGGGGTGCAAACCAAGTACAACAGCATAATTGCGCTTCCATCTTTTCTTTTTGCCACCAGCCGTATTGCTTCTGGATATGTTGGTGGTTTACCCGGTATACACGCAATGTGGGCAGGCGCTGACTGGAAATGGCATCAACCAGTGTTTCGGAATGATGAAATAACCACAGAATCATTTCTTAAAGATTTGATTGAGCATGACACTAAATTTGCGGGAAGAGCCATACAGCAAATCTACCATGTTGATTTCTTTAATCAATCAGGTAGCCATGTTGCAGAGTGTGATAGCTGGTGTTTCAGAACGGAGCGTGACACTGCTAGGGAAGAGGGCACAAAATATAAAAATTTGCAGGCTCAGAAAGGTAAAGTATATAGCGAGGCAGAATTAGAAAAGATTTTTAGTTTGTATGCAAATGAGCCAATAAGGGGAGCAACACCGCGGTATTTTGAGGACACCCAAATAGGTGAAGAGTTACCAACAATGGTAAAGGGTCCGATGACTGTCACGGGGTTCATAGCCTTTGCTCAAGGTTGGGGAGGTTTGTATATTCGAGCTAATAAATTGGCTTGGAAACAAATTGATCGCCATAATGGTCTCGGTATACCCAATAGGTTTAATATTCCAGACTGCCCGGAGCGTGTTCATTGGGAAAAAGATTTTGCTCTAAAAGTTGGAGCGCCGGGCGCCTACGATTACGGTCCGGAAAGATGTTCTTGGATGACACACCATATGACAAACTGGATTGGTGATGATGGCTTTTTAGT
>CACITD010000009.1 GCA_902589475.1 uncultured Alphaproteobacteria bacterium
CGTCTACCAATTCCGCCACCTGGGCTGGATCGGTAAAAGACATTATAAAGATGTCTATAGTCAATACTTTTGATACATTTCTTGTAGACAAGAATTATCGGGATGGATTTCAGCTTCAAAATGCCTTATTTAATTGGCTAAACAAAGAAGTGGCATTCTTCATTTTTTAATTACGATTGTATTTAGGAGAGTTTGGCGATGAAGGATAAAGTCGTAGCCGTTGTAGGCGGAGCAGGCTTTATAGGCCGTAATGTGGTCCGTGAGTTATGCAAGAAAGGCGTAAGAGTTAACGTTGGCTGCCGTGATACCGAGTCGGCGAAGTTTTTGCGCTCGATGGGCGACGTAGGGCAAGTTAATTTAGTCAAAGTAAATGTCGCAAACTACGATCAAATGGCTAGGCTAATAGAGGGTGCTGACCATGTTATTTCTCTTGTTGGGATTTTGCATGAGACGAAAGGTAATACGTTTGAAACGGTTCAAGCTAAAGGCCCGATGCTTGTCGGAAAAATAGCCCGGGAAAAAAATGTACGATCTTTGGTGCATGTGTCCGCAATTGGTGCAGATATAAACTCAAAGTCTCTATATGCGTCGTCTAAGGGATTGGGTGAAACATATATAAGAGATGAATTCGAAAAGACGGTAATCCTTCGCCCAAGCATTATCTTTGGGCCGGATGATAATTTTTTTAATAGATTTGCAAATTTAGCGGCATTCGCACCTTTTCTCCCATTAATCGGGGGAGGGACTACAAAATTCCAACCTGTATACGTACAGGATGTAGCTTCAGCCATAATGGTTGCATTAGAGGATAGCGCAAAAGTTGGGAACGACTATGAGTTAGGAGGACCTTCGATTTATTCGTTTAGAGAACTGTTAGAATTGTTGGAGAAGCACACACTAAGAAAACGACCGCTTGTTAATATTCCCTTTTTTCTAGCTAGCCTTCAGGCGAAATTGTTAGAAAACTTACCTAATCCTCCGCTTACCCGGGATCAAGTCCAATTATTAAAGACAGACAATATAGTATCGGAAAATGCACTAACGCTGCAGGATCTTGGCATTTCTCCTACGTCGTGTGAGGCAGTCTTACCAACATACTTGGATCGTTTTAGGCCAGGTGGCAGATATAATCGATCTCGTTTGACCACCAGCTCATAGATATACCCATGCAAGCAATAAAGCTCCCATAACTATTCGGTATACTACGAAAGGCATAAATCCAGCTCTATTTAGCCACTTCATCATGATTGAAATTGACGCAAGTGCGGCACAAAATGAAATGCCAGCCGCAATCAAGAAATCAATTCCGAGATTGACGTCATCGGAAAAGAATATATCGAGGCCTTTTAAAACGCTAGCGCCCAAAATAGCTGGGATTGCTAATAATAATGAAAAGCGTGCCGCGGAAGCTCTTTCATACCCCAAAAAACGAGCTGCTGTAATTGTTACGCCAGCTCGACTAGCTCCAGGGATTAACGCAAGTATTTGAGCAAAGCCAATTAACAAGGCGTCGAAATATTTCATATGTTGAAATCTATTTAGCGTCATACCGATTCTATCGGAAAACCCGAGTAGAATACCGAATAGAATAGTAGCCCAACCGATAACTTCGATGTTTCTTGTAAGGTCCTGCATTACAGTTGAAACTAAGAATCCAACTACTATTAACGGAATGGAGGCAATCAATAATAAGTAAAGGAGAGGAGGGGTGCTAGATCCCCCAGGCCTCGCCAGTTGCCCCAGTTCTAGTAAAATTCGTCCAATATCTCGCCACAGAAAGATAAGAACAGCTAGCAGGGAGCCAGCATGAACGGCAACATCAATCGTAATTCCTTGATCTTGCCAGTCAAGTAATTTAGGGAAAATTATGAGGTGTCCCGAAGAAGAAATTGGTAAAAATTCGGTTAAGCCTTGGATTAACGCCAATATGGTTAAATGAGTTAGAGGCAAAATAATTCCAATAAGTCTAATGGTGGAAATACGCTAACCGACAACCCACTCTAGGTTTCCTCGTGTGGATTCCTTACATATTGGTTGCAAACAATAAATTCGTCTAGCACTTAATTTTTTGGGACCATTATATGCGGTGCAGCCCCTACTTCCCAGTCCTGAGCGTTCGGTCTGTTTCCCTCTTCGTTCGAAAAAGCTTCTGGCCAAAGGTTTGGGTTAGCACGTTTGTAGGCTTCTGGATAAAAAACGTCTGCTCCTAATTCAAATGCAGCACGCCATGGCCAACGCGGTTCATACAAAAGGCCTCTAGCTATGGCTATCATATCGCATGAACTATCGGCTATAAGTTTTTCTGCCAACCTTGGATCTCTTATCATTCCAACTGCCATAGTTGGAATATTCGTGGCATGTTTCACGGCCTTTGCAAGGTGTGCTTGGTAACCTGGCCCGACCTTTGGTCTTGCCATACTGTTTCCACCTCCGGAGATATCAAAAAAATCGCAACCTACATCCTTTAGGGCTTTCCCAAATGTTATGGCGTCTTCGGTGGTAAGACCCTGATCGTCCCAATCTGTTCCATTGAACCTTACGCCCATTGGTTTCTTGTCAGGCCAGGCATCGCGCATTTGAGTGAATAACTCTAATGGATAGCGCATTCTATTAATAATATCGCCCCCATACTCGTCTTCGCGGCGATTTGCTATTGGTGAAAGGAATGAACTCACTAAATAACCATGTGCTCCATGTAATTCGATAGCGTCGAAACCTATGCGCTCGCAACGTTGTACGGCTTCAGTATGGGCACGAGTAACTTCGTCCATAATATCACGCGTCATGGATAGTGGCCTGGGCCATTCGTTTCCAAATGGAATATCAGAAGGGGCAATCGTCTCCCAAGGTTCTTCTCCTCCTGATAAAGGTTTCCCGCCCTTATGTGGCGGACTAGCTGAAGCTTTTCGACCGGCATGACCCAACTGTATGGCGATTGGCGTATTCCCAAATTGTTTACAAACTCTCACTAAATTGGCCATATCGGCTTCTGTTTTGTCATCATATAATCCTAGGCATCCATGAGTAATTCGGCCCCGTGGTTCGACTGCCGTAGCCTCAAAGATAAGCAATCCAGCGCCAGATTGCGCCAACTGTCCTAAATGTATTAAATGCCAGTCGGTTGGCGAGCCATTAGATCCGCTGTACTGGCACATTGGCGCGACAATAATTCGATTTGGTAGGGTCAGTCCTCGGAGTTCAAGTTCTTCAAAAAGGGGCGATGTCATGAATTTACCAATCTAAATTAAGATATTTTTAATCGTTTAGCTTCTTCATCAAAAACAAGGGCAACTCTGCCTAAAGCTTTTCTGGAAAGTACTGTTTCCATCGCCTCTTGAAATTGCTGAATGGAAAAACAATGGCTCACACGAGGCTTAATTAGTCCTGCGGTTTGCCATTTAAACAATTCAGCCATACTTTCTTTCATCTGTTCTGAGAAATGCTCTCGCATATCTATAGGACTCCAGCCGAAGTAGTAGCCTAAATTTAGACCAACAACCGTGATATTTTTTACCAGTAGGATGTTCGCTGGTATTTGCTGTATGCTGCCGGCTGCAAACCCAACAGGCATTATTTTACCCTGGGGAGCGATGCATCGAAGTGATTCAAGAAAAACATCTCCACCAACAGGATCATAAACGATGTTAGCTCCCAAGTTATTAGTGAGTGCTAGAACTTGTTCTCTAAAACCTCCATCATTATAGTTGATGGTGAAATCTGCTCCATGCCCTTCTGCTATTTTTCTCTTATCTTCGCTTCCCACGGTGGCGATAACCGTGGCTCCTTTAATTTTTGAAATTTCGATAGCAGCTATACCTACTCCTCCTGCTGCTCCGTGGACCAGAACAAATTGACCTTCTTTCACTTGAAGCAGATGTGGCCATACTAAAGCGGCGTATGATGTCAGATATGAGTTTGTAAAGCATATTGCCTCATTGAATGGTAAACTGTCGGGTATTTTAAATACATTACTCGAGTGGGCTACGGCCTCTTCGGCTTGCCCTCCCCAGTCTAGGACAGCACAAACTCGGTCGCCAATTTGCATATCCGTTACGTCTGAACCAACATCGGTGACGTAGCCAGAGCACTCAGTCCCGGGAATAAATGGTAGAGGGGGTTTTCTTTGGTATTTTCCTGCAACAACAAGGCTAGTTGCAAAACTAACACCAGCCGCTTGAACCTTTATTCTAACTTGGCGCGGTCCCATTTCTGGCCTTGGGCAATTCTCTATGGTTAAGTTTTTGAAATCGGTAAACTCCTTTACAAGAACGCCCAACATTGAAAACACCTTTTATTCTGAAAAGAGAATAGAAAAATTTGCGATGAAAAACCGAAAGATTATTAGTAGTAAAATGACTCTAGTTCAAGTGATTATCTATTTTGGCTCTATCTTAATTAATTAAGTTTAGTTGGACCAAGAAAAATATTTTGTTCATCTGTAGTAAATGACTTTAATCATATATAGTTGGGGGATGGTCGATAATTATCCTTTTCATCTATTCAACGGTTTCCCAAACCTATACGGCTTTAGTGGACTTGATCGAAGATCAGTCGAAAGAGAAGAACCAAATTTGAAAAAGAAGCTATTAAATGATCCAAATACTCGTTTTGTTTTGAATTGGCGATCAAAATCGTTAATTTCCGAGCCGACTTTGGGCTATCCCAGTGCCGTAAAATTGAAATTAGAAGAAATTCCACCAAATTTTAAAGTCACAGACCAATATGTTTTTTTGGGCCAAAAAGATGCTCTTTGGTTCATTGGCATTGATATTTCCACTGTTGATGAATTTGAGCTTAATAAGGGGCTCCCGGAAGACAGTTCTTTCCGAGATTTACGCGAGGTGGGGTCAATCTTGGACCGTTTTGACGCATGTCTTTTATCTTATTGTCGAGCAATATTTTATTGGCAACAAAATAATAAATTCTGCGGTGTCTGCGGTAGTAAAACAGTGATATCTAAAGCCGGACACCAAATTGATTGTAAAGAGATCACTTGCAGGAAACCGGTTTTCCCTCGAACTGACCCTGCTGTTATCATGTTAGTATATGATGATGATCGAATATTGCTTGGACGTCAGAGCGTTTGGAAGAAGGGCATGTACTCAACTTTAGCGGGTTTTTTAGAGCCAGGCGAGACGTTGGAAGAAGCGGTAGCACGCGAGGTTTTTGAGGAAGCGAATATAGAGGTGGAAGATGTATCTTATCACTCGTCGCAACCATGGCCTTTTCCGGCATCCATAATGCTTGGATTTTATGCGAAAGCTAGATCGACGGAAATTCGTCGGAATGACGAAGAGGTCGAGGATGTCCAGTGGTTTACTAGGGGCGAGGTTCGTCAATTTTCAAAACTCGGTAAGTCTTTGCCTCGAAAAGATTCAATCGCCCGTTGTTTAATAGAAGATTGGCTCAGAAACGATTACTGACAAGTCATTTGTTTACTGCATTGAAGTGTTATGCGAATATCAAACTCTATCTTTTTTTCTGTAAAAAAATAGGCGTGTTACGCCGTATTTCTGTATTTTAAAACACTCCAACCAGGATGGATGATCTGGTTCTTTAGTTGACCCATGTTCAAGTACTAAGATCGTCTCTTCACCAATCCACCCCTTCTTTTCAAATGCTTCCATGCAAGGGTAAGCCAAATCTAGTTCGTAAGGTGGATCCATAATCACCAGCCCCGCTTCTTCTGTCGCTGGGATGTCTATTGTACAGGCGTCGGCACGAATTATTCTTGCTCTGTGGTGGTAGTCTAACTTACGGATGTTCTGTTCAAGCGTTTTTATTGCATCTTGGTCATTTTCGATAAAAATTGAAAGAGCGGCACCTCTTGATAACGCCTCTAAGCCCAAGGCACCACTCCCCGCAAACGCATCTATAACAATTCTTCGCGTGATAATGTTAATAAACTGATGGCCAGATAGAATATTGAAGAGCGCTTCTTTCACTCTGCCGCGAGTTGGCCGGGTGTTAGTGCCTTTAGGTGTTAGAAGCTTTGCTCCGCGCCTTTCTCCGGATATGATGCGCATTTTTGCCCCGCATAACTTTTATATTTGTATTTTGACTTCCTTTAAAAATAGAAAGTTGCTCCTTTAATTTGTTCTCGGGCACCTCCTCCACTGCTCCGGCAGACAAGCTACCCAGTTGGAATGGTCCAAAAGCTACACGGATTAATCTATTCACCTGTAAGTCGATAGAGTCCATTAATTTGCGTATCTCTCGATTTTTGCCCTCGCTTAATGCAATATTTAGCCAAGCATTGCTGCCAGTTTGTCTTTCGAGCTCTATCTGTATGGGCTTGTATTTTACACCTTCTAAGGTTACTCCAAGTCTAAGTTTATCGAAACCACTTATCTGCGGTCTTCCATAAACTCGCACTTTATATTGCCGCAACCAGTTAGTAGATGGGGCCTCTAACAGATGCGCTAACTCCCCATTATTTGTTAGAAGGATAAGCCCCTCAGAATCTAGGTCAAGTCGTCCCACCGAGACCACCCTTGGCATTTCATTTGGTAAATTTTCAAAAATTGTTTTCCTGCCCTCCGTATCTTTATTCGATGTTATTTGACCGCGCGGTTTGTAATAACGCCAAAGTTTAGTTTTCTCCTTTCGAGGAATAGGCTTTCCATCGACTAATATTTTATTTTTATTGGAAACATTGATAGCCGGCGTATTGATTACCTTGTTATCAATAGAGACTCGCCCGGCATTAATCCACCTTTCGGCTTCCCGACGCGAACATAGCCCTGCACGAGCTAGTCTTTTTGATATCCTTTCCTCGGTATCGATGTCATTGAATAGAGTTTTGAACTTTACCATCTGAAATCTCTGTTTATGATCTAAACGAATTAGTTTGGGTGGAAAGTCGATACCTTATCTAGGCCTTGTTTGCTTTTTTGCGAACCCAAGCAGGTGCGCCAAAAACTGGAGTAGGCAGCGTGGTTGTTGGTCCACCTGGTCGGTGAGGCCGCGGAGAAAACCTACCCATGCTCAGTAGTCTATCGTACATTATGAGCGCTCCTGCTAACCCAACATTGATTGAAAATTTCATAGGAATCTTTACTGTATAGTCGCATCGGTCGAGTACGGGGTCAGATAAAATTCCTCGCTCAGGCCCTAAAATATACGCTGCACATCTTGGGTGGTGGAAGCTGGGGAGCTCAATGGCATCTTCGGTAATCTCTACTCCAACTAGTTTGCATTCTTTTGGTAATAGTAGGTTTTCTGCGCTATCAAATGAATAAAATGGTGTGTTCTTGTAAGCACTTGAAGTATCTACGGAGTTCACACTGTTAAGATCGATTGCCTCGGACACAGTGAAGATAAAGTTGGCGCCAAAAGCATGAGCTGTTCTAGCAACAGCCCCAAAATTGCTTTGCTTGCTAATTCCTTCGACACCTATTCCAAAATATCCTCTCATGACTTCAGGTGTTGCACATATCTACCTCTTGATGCAAGGATGGTCTCTCTTTTATTCAAAAAAGGTCAGGGCTCATGGTGAGCGAATTAGAAGCAGGTGTTTCGCATACTGTGGATTTCCCGGAAAACAGAAGTGCGCCTATTTTAATAGAGGTGACGCGAGGTGGGATGGTTGAGAGTATTCATAGGGGGATTTGTGTTATATCAGACTCAAGTGGATCAATATACAAAAGTTGGGGAGATCATGAACGACCTATATATCCACGATCTGCAATAAAACCACTTCAAGCCATCCCAGTTGTTGCATCAGGTGCGGCTGACGCACTTAAAATGAGTAGTGCCGAATTAGCGCTCTGTTGTGCCTCTCATTCTGGTGAGAGGGTCCATACTGAAAAAGTTGCCAGTTGGTTAAAACGATTGGGGTTGGACGATACAAATTTAGAATGTGGGCCGCAGATGCCAACGGATCAAAAAACGGCCGAAAAGCTGATTCAATCGGGAAAAAACCCTTTATCTTTGCACAATAATTGTTCCGGAAAGCACGCTGGTATGCTCTCAACTGCGATACACAACAAACAACCCACGTTAGGATATACAAAAGCAGATCATCCTGTTCAATCAGATTTGATAAGGCTTATGAGTAGTCTTGGTGATTTGGATCTTTCGAAGACTGCGAGAGGTTTAGATGGATGCGGAATACCTGTTTTTGGAATTCCAGTAAAGTCTGTGGCTCTTGCAATGGCGAAATTTGCTGACCCTGATATCTTAAGCCAGTCTGCGAAAGAAGCATGCATTCAAATTCGAGAGGCGTGCGGCCAAAACCCAATAATGATTTCGGGCACAAACAAGATAAATACTTTAATCCAGGCAGAAACAGTTGATAAAGCCGTGGTCAAGGGGGGGGCAGAAGGTGTTTACACAGCTGCGATTAATAGTCTTGGTCTGGGGGTCTGCATCAAAGTTGACGATGGGGCGGGCCGAGCTGCATCTGTCGTGATGTTACATGTCCTTCGTAAGCTGAACATATTGAATGATGAGAGCGTCAAAAAAATAAAAAAATTCGGCGTTAAGGATATCCGCAATTGGTCAGGAACATTAGTTGGTGAGATAAGAGTTGGCGGGGGTATCTCCTTCTGAGCAGTGATTTGTTTTATTATCTCTTTGCATCCGATGAGTCGCTAGCCAGGCTATCTGATAGATCTCTTGTTTAATTTCCTGAGGCTGTCCAACCTCTTAGAAAAACAGTTTAATTAGTACTGCTTTTTTGAAAATCACTTTAATTATGTAATTGATTACTTAAAAAATCTATGCGATGGTGCGGCCTGTTTTTTGTAGAGTAAGTTGTCGCTCGGCCTAATATCTGTGAGGCACAAGCGAAGACGCTGCATAGGTAGTTGTCCTAACGTATCCTGCAATTTAGTGCTTAACTAGCTCATTGCGAAAGCAATCTTTTGTTGGGTTCTATCTTGCTTCGCGTTTGTTAAAAGGTTTGAAGGAATTATAATGCCCAGTACTCCAGCCAACGAAATCCCAATTGAAGAGCCGCGCGTTGATGTTCCTAAGGTCAGAAGATGTTTAAGGTGCGAGACGACTTTTCACAGTCAGTGGGCTGGTGAAAGAATATGTCCTAGGTGCAAGAGCTCTAACACATGGAGAAATGGTTCTCCTCTCGGTTCTGGTGCTTCAGGCGCCGGTAACTAGGCAGTTAACGGCCTCTCGACTTCTTACCCTTTCTAGCTTTCCTCGCTGCATATTTCGCGTCTCTTGCGGCTTTTTGCGCGGCCAGTAAAGCTACGGCTTCATCTGCTATACGGCGCTCTTCTTCTTTTTGTGCTTCAATTCGAGCTTCCCTTTCTGCCGCTTCTCTTGCAAGCCGTTCCTCCTTTTCAGCCTTTCGCTTTGCTAAGCGGGCTGCCCTAGCTTCCGCCGCTGCTTTCCGTTCTGCCTGCCTTTTCTCGAAAGCTGGATCCCCTGGGCCGGGTTGCGCCTTAATTCTTGCTAAAACAGCCTCCCTTGCCTTTGCCGCATTAGCCATGCGGGATCCGAAATTATCGTCTTTATATGATTTTTTCATTTTTCCTTACGTCTTTTAAATTTAATCCAAACATCTTCAATTTTTGGTTTTGACATTCATAACTTTTTAATTGATGCACCTTTGAGGTGAGTGACCAGCGTATCGGCCCTTTTACACTAAAATTGAAAAGAAATTCATTGAATAATGATGGCGGAAAAATAGCCATTAGATTAAAAAAAGCAAGGGGTGCCTGTGACAAATTTTTCGAAATCAACCTTGTGCTGCTCATTTTTATCTTGCCTTAGAGCTATCGAGAGCTTTTATTGGGGAAAATTTGAAAGAGTAGCTTAGGAAGCAAAATCAATATGGCAACGGAAGTTTTAAGCGAGGAATTCAAACGTGGGTCAGCTGGTTTCTGTCCAGCAAGGTTAAAGCGTATTTCTCCGTGGCTTAAAAGATATGTTGATGAAAAAAAACTACCATTTGCCCATGTAGCAGTTTTAAGAAAGGGTCAATTAGCTTACACCGATTTCTATGGGGCTCGGGACATTGAAGCAGGTTCTCCCGTTGTAGACGATGGCATATATCGAATATATTCTATGACAAAACTCGTCACAACAGTAGCGGCTCTCGCCTTGTATGAAAAAGGAGCGTTTCAATTAGATGATCCGGTAGATAAGTTTGTCGATGAGTTTAAGGATGCCAAGGTATTCGTTTCCGGAAGAAAGGATACGATAAATAGTGTAGAAGCCGAAACGCCCTTGACGATACGTCAACTTATGAACCATACCTCGGGCCTTACTTATGGTGCATTTGATCCGGGACCGGTTGGACAGTTAATGCGAAGTGGAAAAATTGATTTTGGAAACCTGCAAGGAAATTTGGGTGATACTGTCCGCCGGCTTGCTTCAATACCCCTTTGTTTTCAACCTGGAAGTCAGTGGCGTTACGGTGTCTCAACGGATGTATTGGGGTACGTAATTGAAGTAGTAACAGGAAAAACACTTTTACAAGTGTTTGATGAGCTAATATTTAAACCTCTAAATATGAACGATACATTTTTTCAAGTTCCCATAAATAAGGTTAAAAAATTTTGTTCCCTGTACACGCGAACAACAAGCGAGTCATTAAAATTATTAGAATGTGCCGAAAGTAGCAGGTTTTGTAAACCTGTTAACATGTACTCGGGTGGAGGAGGATTAATTTCCTCTATGCGCGACTATCTAGTTTTTCTAGAAATGATTCGATGCGGCGGTCGCTACGACGATGCGCAAATATTGGGACGCAAAACTGTGGAACTCATGTTGAGGAACCATTTGCCGGGTGACATGGCATCTATGGGACAACCAACTTTTAGTGAAATGCCTATGGAAGGGATAGGCTTTGGTCTGGGCGGGGCAATTCTCTTAGACCCAGCCAAAGCGCAAATTTTGGGTTCTGAGGGAGAATTCACTTGGGGGGGGATGGCGAGCACTGCTTTCTGGATTGACCCCAAAGAAGAGCTGTCTGTTGTTTTTATGACGCAGTTGATACCTTCTTCATGTTATCCTATTAGACGGGAATTAAGAGTACTTATATATCAAGCACTTGTTGACTGACAAGTTCAATAAACAAGGCAAATGCGGAGCATTGTGGAGCTACTAAAATGAAGTTTAAGCTACCAGAGAAAATAGAAGGCCCTCAAAATTGGTATGGCCAAGAAATAAAGTCATCCAAGGAGTGGATTTATACTCTTACAAATCAAGATATAAAGGAGATTGAGAACGCACTCAAACTTGTTAAGAATACTGACGTGGCTGCAATAAAAAGAAATAATTTTCCCCTCGCGTCGCTAGGAAGCAAATTACGCATAATTAGTGATGATGTAATGAATGGCCGAGGGTTTGCCTTGATCCGAGGACTCCCAGTCGAAGATTGGTCAATAGAACAGTCTGCGAAAGCATACTTTGGGATAGGGACTTATTTTGGAAGTGCCCGTTCCCAGAATGCAAGCGGGCATGTTTTAGGACACGTCAGAGATTTAGGGCGTGATGCAGTTAATGATCCTTCAGCAAGGATATACCAAACGACGGAAAGACAGACTTTTCATACCGACTCGTGTGATATGGTTGCATTGCTTTGCCTAAAGACTGCGAAGTCTGGTGGGGAATCTGCCTTGGTAAGTTCTATGACGATTTACAATGAAATGTATGAGCAACGCCCCGATCTTTTAGAACTGTTATTTCAACCTTTTGCCACAGACAGGCGAGGAGAAGTACCTGCCGGTAAAAAACCGTATTTTGAAATACCAGTATTCAATTACTTTGAGGGCTATCTATCTGTAATTTATGCGCGGCGATATATTAACTCCGCGCAACGGTTTGATGATGTTCCGACGATAGACGGCAAAAAACTCGAAGCTTTAGAGTTGTTTGATGACTTGGCAAACGACCCACGCTTAAATTTTAAAATGACTTTCGAACCCGGAGATATACAGCTGGTTCATAATCATACAATGTTGCACGATCGAACCGATTATATAGATTGGGAAGATGAAGCTAAAAAAAGGCATTTACTTAGGTTGTGGCTTGCGATTCCTAATGCACGTCCACTCCCTCAGGTGTTTGAGGAAAGATATGGGAAGATAGATATTGGAGATCGAGGCGGGATTATTGTGCCCGGCTCAAAATTAAATGCACCGCTTATTCCAGTCTAGGCACAAAATACAGAAACCTTTAAAAAAGACAAACTCCTTTGTGTTAACTAAATTTGTCTAAAATGCGCATTTTCTCTTGTTACATCAGTGCCGTCGCGTTACTTAACGCTTAAGGATACAGACGGTTTGGATACTTTTACCTAGGTGGAAACCATGCATCGCTACAGAACCCATAACTGCAATGAACTAAGGCCGGAAAATGTTGGTGAAACAGCACGATTATCGGGCTGGATACATCGAAGAAGAGATCACGGGCAACTTGTATTTTTAGATTTGCGAGATCACTTCGGTATAACTCAATGCGTTGTAGATATTGAGGATAAGTCTTTCTCGGATGTAGAAAAAGTCAGAGTTGAAAGTGTTGTAACGATCACGGGCCAAGTTTTGCGCCGGGATGAAGAAACAATTAACCCTAAAATCCCGACTGGTCACATCGAGCTTCGCATAGATACATTTGAAATTCAGTCATCGGCTGATTTGGTTCCTCTTCAAGTTAACTCCGAGGAAGATGCTGGCGAAGAGTTGAGGTTGCGGTATCGATTTCTTGACCTCCGTAGAGAAAGAATACACAACAATATAATCACTCGATCGAACGTAATTTCTTCAATTAGAAGGCGTATGATTGATCGTGGCTTTGTGGAATTTCAAACACCAATATTAACAGCTAGCTCTCCAGAGGGAGCAAGAGATTTCCTGGTCCCCTCAAGATTGCACCCTGGTAAATTTTATGCCCTGCCGCAAGCTCCCCAACAATTTAAACAGCTTGTCATGATGTCGGGTTTTGATCGCTATTTTCAAATTGCGCCTTGCTTTCGTGATGAAGACAGTAGAGCGGATAGATCTCCTGGAGAATTTTACCAGTTAGATCTGGAAATGAGTTTTGTTGAGCAAGAGGACGTTTTCTCTGAAATTGAACCTGTATTGGCAGGCGTTTTCGAAGAATTTACAACCTGGTCTGTGCCTCAGCCTTTCCCTAGGATACCGTTTTCAGAGGCTATGTTGAAATACGGAACAGATAAACCAGATTTGCGTATCCCGATTGAAATTTGCGACGTTTCTGATCTTTTTGAGAATAGCGAATTTGCAATTTTTGCAAAAACTGTTGCTGATGGTGGGGTGGTTCGCGCATTGCCTGGCCCAAAATGTGGGAGCAGAGCGATCTGCGATCGCATGAATTCTTGGGCCCAAAGCGAAGGTGCGCCAGGAATGGGATATATTATTCTTGCAGAAGGTGAGGGAAGGGGTCCTATCGCCTCCAGGATATCGAGCGACGTATTAGAGACGCTCAAAGGTCGCACTGGAATGGGGGATGGTGATGCAATTTTCTTCTCAGCTGGAAAGGAAACCGAGGCTGCAAAATTAGCTGGAAATGCTCGCCTGAAGTTAGGAGTTGACCAGGAACTTATAGAACAAAATATTTACAAATTTTGCTGGGTCGTTGATTTCCCAATGTTCGAAAAAGATGAGGTTACTGGGAAAATAGAATTTTCACACAACCCATTCTCTATGCCTCAAGGTGGTTTAGAGGCGCTAGAAACAAAAGATCCTTTAGATATCCTAGCTTTCCAGTATGATATCGTCTGCAATGGTATAGAATTATCCTCCGGTGCGATACGAAACCATTTGCCAGATGTAATGATAAAAGCATTTTCTATTGCTGGCTACAGCAAAGAGGAGGTTGAGGAAAGATTTAGTGGCATGCTCAACGCTTTTCGTTATGGAGCTCCCCCTCACGGCGGATTTGCTCCTGGAATAGATCGTATTGTCATGTTAATCGCCAATGAACCCAATATTAGAGAAGTTATTCTGTTCCCTATGAACCAAAAAGCAGAGGACTTGATGATGAATGCCCCTAGCGAGGTCAGTATGCAGCAACTTAAAGAGTTGAATATTAAGAGTAATCTACCCCCGAAAATGGAGTGATTATTTTAGCTCTTTAGGGTTAGTAAAAGTTTTTTTGAAAAGTATACAAAAAAGGGGCTCAAAAAGAGCCCCCTTAGAATCAAAAATTAAAGATCAAACAACACCAAATGCCATCATCGCATCTGCAACTTTCTTGAAACCGGCTATATTCGATCCGGCCATATAATTACACCAGCCATCTTTCTGCATTCCGGCGTCATTGCAATTCTTATGTATGCCGATCATTAAATCGCGTAACATTTTACTTAGCTCTTCATTACTCCACGACCTACGTTCGGAATTCTGACTCATTTCTAAACCTGACATACCAACACCGCCGGCGTTTGCTGCTTTTGCTGGAGCAAACAATATTTTTGCTGCTAGGAAGTGATGTATGCCTTCGATTTCTGTGGGCATATTAGCGCCCTCGGAAACGGCCATTATTCCATTAGATAACATAGTTTTTGCGTCGTCTTCTAAAATTTCATTTTGGGTGGCACATGGCATTGCTAGATCTGCTGCCACGCCCCAAGGACGCTTTCCTGCGTGATATTCAGCACTACTAAATTTGTCGGCATACTCTGAAATTCGTCCCCTTCTGACGTTCTTGAGCTCCATTACCCACTTTAATTTTTCTTCATCAATTCCATCTTTATCATAAATAAATCCAGCTGAGTCGGATAGCGTAAGTACTTTACCACCGCGGTGGTTGATTTTTTCTGCCGCAAAAGTCGCAACATTTCCTGAACCGGATATTAGTACGTTTTTACCCTCTATGCTGTCCCCCTTCGTCTTGAGCATCTCCTCAAGGAAATAAGCGGCTCCGTAACCGGTAGCTTCAGGGCGCATCTCACTTCCGCCATATTCTATTCCTTTTCCAGTAAGAACACCGGTAAAATGGTTTGTTATTCTCTTGTACTGACCGAACATGTAGCCAATTTCTCTCGCGCCAACACCAATGTCACCTGCAGGAACGTCGACGTCAGCCCCTATGTGACGATAAAGTTCGGTCATAAAGGATTGACAGAAACGCATGACTTCATTCTCTGATTTACCTTTTGGATTGAAGTTAGCTCCCCCTTTGCCTCCACCCATCGGGAGGCCTGTTAGCGAGTTTTTGAAAGTTTGTTCAAAAGCGAGAAATTTTAAAATAGACTGATTAACAGATGGATGAAACCGGATGCCGCCTTTGTAGGGTCCAATCGCGTTGTTATTTTGTATTCTATATCCACGATTTACTCGGATATTACCGCTATCGTCCTCCCAACATACCCTAAAAGATATAACACGGTCGGGCTCAGCCATTCTTTCTAATACTTGAGCTTCCATATATTCAGGATAATCCTGCAACCAAGGAATGATATCGGCCGCTATTTCGCGAACGGCTTGGTGAAATTCTACCTCTCCAGGATTATGCGATATCACACCTTCCATAAAAGTTTCTAAGCTGGTTGATCGTTTGGACATGAAAGCTCTCCCTTGAAGTAATTTTTATAACTAGTTCACATTTAACCATTCCGCAGTTAAGCACTAAGCGCAATAGTATCGCAATAGGCTTGTCTGCTTTTTGTCAAAAACCTAATGCTAAACACGGACGTCTAGGGTCGGCGGCTCCTGATAACAACCTGGGATTAGATTGATCCAAAATTGCACACACTGCACCAGCTTTCCAAGTATGGTGAGGCCAGGACTCTACAAGGTGACCGTAGTCCACTAAAGTTTCTCTCACACTGTTATTAATGTCTTCCTCTATTTTCAATAATCTTCTTTGATATTGATGTGGTTCAAAACTATCCGGAGCATCATAACTGGCAAAACGAGGTAACTCTACCGCCTCTTGTAGGGGTATATTGAAATCCACAATGTTTAATAAAACCTGCAACATCGCTTGCGTTTGTACATCGGCACCAGGAGTACCAAAAGGCATAACCGAGCTATCCCTTAATACAGCAATAGCCGGATTGGGGGTAAGTCGTGGCCGTTTCCATGGGAAAACACTGGATGGGTGGTTTCTGATGGCCCACGACTGTGACCCTCGAGACGACGGGTTAATGCCCCAACCTGGTAGCACGGGGGTATTCGCGGAACCATCACTTGGAGTTATAGAAGCTACCAAGCCATCCTTATCTACAGCACATATGTATGACGTATCTATGGAAAAATTATTTGTCTCACCAAATGTGGCGTCATCTCCCCATAAATATTCTTCAGACAAGACTGATTTTTCTTTTATCATGGAGTAGCGCTCTTCGCCATAGTCGTTGGACAGTAGTTTTTTCAACGGAACGTCTACAAATTCTGGATCCCCTAAATAATGCTCTCTATCTGACAGCGCGAGTTTTATAACTTCCGTAATAATATGAATATAGTCAGCAGAGTTATGTCCTAAATCTTTCAAGTCAGAATTTTTTAAAAGATTCCACATCTGTGCCAAACTAACGCCTTGGCACCATGGTCCACATGTAAAAAGTGTGGCGCCTTTTCGGGTTACCTCGATGGCTGGCTCGATTTTAACTCTGAAGCGTTCTAAATCCGTTTGGGTTATCCATCCGCCGTTTTCTTTATGAAACTTCGCGATAGCATGCGCGATGTCGCCTCTATAGAAGGCCTTTCTAGCTGCATCAATTTTATTAGCTCGAGAACCCGTTGATGCACTTTCCTGGTCAGCCATATATTTTAAAGTTTTGGCTAAATCTGCCTGCACAAACAAATCTCCAACTTTTGGGGGACGGTTATTGGGAAGGTAAATTTCTCGATTTGATGACCACTTCCGATATTGGGCTTCATTATCTCTAATGGTTTGTGCCATCAGCTCATGCATTATGAAGCCTTTTTCCGCTGCACTTATAGCGCCCCTTGCAATTTCCTTAAATGACATAGTGCCGTAATGCTCTAATGCGGTAAGAAATGCATCTGGCGCTGCTGGGATGATTGCTCTAAGTATACCATCTGGGACGTGGCGGTCGAACTCATTAATGAAACGATCTATATTCGCTGCCATGGGCCAACGCCCGACCCCGCTAACGGTGATAACTTTCTTCGTTTTTGGAAAGCGGATCATGATAGGAGCAACACCTGCAAAGTTTACTAGATCGCTTTGAACAACGCCCAAAACCATGGCTCCTGCTACTGCTGCATCTACTGCATTTCCCCCGGCTTCCAGAATTGAAATACTAGTCTGTGTGGCGAGCGGGTGACCACCGGATGCCATATATTCGTGACCTTGTGCCATAAGACGTGTTTTATTCATATTATGATCCCATGAAAGTGTTTAGTACTTGGAAATTTTGATTACTAGGTCCATTGTAAAGAACAATAAATCAGGTAGTGCTAGAAATGAAAGTTTAGATGATGGAAAAACGCGATATACCAGAAAGTATAGCAACTCTAATAGGTCCAAAAAAAGCCGACGAAGCCGCAAAAAAGGCATCTGATATGGCGAGTAAACTTGACCGAAATAACAGCTGGTGGCAGGAGCCTTCTCATGTTTTCAGAGCAATAACATGGGCAATTAGGTCATGACAGAATTACATTGGTTGAGTGCTCTAGAGGCCGTTAAACTGATAAAAAATAAAAAACTTTCTCCCGTTGAACTGACTGATGCGCTTATAAAGCGGATAGATAAATATGACAAACACTTCAACACGTTTATAAGTTTCAGGCCCGAGCAAGCTTTAAAAGAGGCAAGGGTAGCAGAAGAAGATGTCATGAAGGGGGACGCGTTGGGCCCCTTACACGGTATTCCTTTTGGATTAAAAGACATTATAGATGCAAAAGGATGGAATACAACGGCGCACTCCGCTCTTTTGAAGGATAATGTGGCTGATAAAGATGCCTTTGTGACGGGGAAACTTAAGGAGGCGGGAGCTATACTTTTAGGCAAGCTTTCCACCCACGAGTTTGCATTAGGTGGCCCTTCTTTCGACTTACCTTGGCCGCCAGCACGCAATGCTTGGAACAGAAAGTATTTCCCTGGCGGTTCTTCGAGTGGTTCGGGTGCAGCAGTAGCGGCTGGTTTTCTTCCTTTAGCCTTAGGGTCAGATACAGGAGGGTCTGTACGTAATCCAGCATCTATGAATGGACTCCTTGGTATAAAGGCAACCTATGGCCGTGTAAGTCGTTCAGGGGTTATTCCATTGTCTTTTTCATTAGATCACGTAGGGCCCTTAACTCGGACAACTTCTGATAATGCTCTTGCCCTCTCAGTTATATCTGGGTGGGATAAAAACGACCCTGCTAGTGCAGATGTTAACGTTCCAAATTTTGGTGAGGATTTAGATAGAGGTGTTTCGGGTTTAAAAATAGGGATTATTAGGCATTTTTATACGAAGGATCTGATTGCATGCGATGAGATGGTAAATGCTTTGGAAGCAGCAATAACAAAATTAGAAAAATCTGGCGCAGTCGTGGAAGAAATAGCGACCCGCCCCTTGCAGGATTTTGCGGCCTGCAACAGAGTCATCTTGTTATCGGAGGCATGTGCTATTCACAAAGATTGGCTAAAATCTAGGTCTGAGGACTATGGGGAGTCGCTTTTAAGTAGGTTGCTGCCTGGAACAGCACTGACCGCTGTCGATTACGTAGAAGCAATTCGTACAAGGGCAAGGTATACGCAAGAGTTTAATGAAATTTTTCAAAATTTTGACGCGATTATCACTATAAATAATATGGAGGCAGCATTTCCAATAGAGGACTCCGCCTTGTGCGAAAAAATTTATCCAAGGCAAGCAAGAACGCCATTTAATGTAACGGGGAACCCAGCTTTAGCTGTACCTATCGGGTTCAATTCAGAAGGCTTACCCTTGTCGATGCAGGTGATAACGCCTCAATTTGATGAAACAATGGCTTATCGTATAGCGGCGAGTTTTGAAAGCAATACAGAATGGACTAAGCATCATCCAGATTTGGATGAGACGTCCGTCTATTAACCTAGAGACACTGTATTTTTCTAAAAAGCGTAACCGATTCGATGCTTGTATTAAATTATCAATGCCGGCCTATTAGCAGGAAAGCCAAAGCACTACTAAGTCCATCTTAGCCGCTTGAAGAAACATTTGATGTCGGTAGTCTTGTAGTGGTGGATTAATTGTTGCTGGCAGGAGAAGCTATTTCGGCGATATGATAGATAATCAATTGATAGATAAATTCCCTCTTGAGGGCGAAAAAGACACACATAGAATCGCATCATTACTATCGGCTGAGGTCAAACCAGGCGATGTAATTTGCTTAAATGGGGATTTAGGAGTAGGCAAAACTAGTTTTGCAAGAGCTTTCATTCGGACTCTAACTTCCGATGATGAGCCGGTTCCAAGCCCAACTTTCACGCTTATTCAACATTATCATGCGAAAAGGAATAAAGTTGGTCTAGAAATTTTTCACGTCGATTTGTATCGTATATCATGCCACTCAGAAATTGAGGAGCTTGGATTAGAAGACGCCCTTGGAATAGGTGTTGCTTTGATAGAATGGCCCGAATTATCTATACCTTCCTTGCCGCAGGACAGGCTAGAAATTTATCTACAATTTGGTAAAGGGGTAAGCGAACGTTACATGGATCTGTTTGGTTCAAGCCGTTGGTTGTCGCTCGCGCACTCCATAGAGGGCTAGTTAATATGATGGGCACAATAAATTCAAATCAAGATAGCCGGCAGTTGCTCTTAAATGAATTTCTTAAACACTCTGGGCTAAGCGATCTCAAATTACTTCCTTTGGCAGACGATTGCTCTTTCCGGAGGTATTACAGGGTGCAAACCAAAACGAATAATTTAGTTGTTATGGATGCTCCACCGGACAAGGAGGAGGTGAATCCATTTATTCAGATGTCTGATCTCTTAAACTCGTTAGGGTTTAGTGCTCCAAAAATTTTGGACAAAGATGTGCAAAACGGATTTCTGCTGCTTGAGGATTTTGGAAATGAAACGTATACCAAGGCTCTTTCTGATAGCTCTAAAGAAACTAATCTTTATGAAAATGCTATAGATGTTTTGATAGCGATACACAATTTAAAGAGCCTCGAAGAGAGGGTAGACTTACCTTCCTACGATCAAAAAAAGTTACAAAATGAATTATCACTATTTATAGACTGGTATTTGGAAGGAAGATTACGATTAGCTATTTCGGAAAAAGAAAAAAGACGTTTTTTTGAGGCCTGGATACAGTGCTTAACGTACATTGAATCTTGTAGGACAGTATTGGTACTCCGTGACTACCACGTAGACAATCTTATGGTCCTTGCCGAAAGGGATGGTGTCCGTAGGTGTGGCCTTTTAGACTTTCAAGACGCTGTTGTAGGGCCGGCTAGTTACGACTTAGTTTCCTTGTTGCAAGACTCACGACGCAACATAAGTGACGAAATCACTTCATTAATGCTTGATAGATATTTTGATGGGGTTGAGGCAGTGGATAATAGAAATAATTTTATGAAGTCTTACTATATATTGGGAACACAGCGTGCTCTCAAAGTTTTTGGTATTTTTACAAGGCAAGCTATTCTTTACCGAAACAGCAAATATCTTATCCACATACCAAGACTGTGGAGGTATACATTAGCCAACTTACAATTTGAAGCATTAGGTGAAATCCGCGCTTGGCTAGATAAAAATGTTCCCCAGGGTTTTATTGAAAATGAGATAACGATGAGCGACAAGTCCTAATGTTCATAGAGCAACTTCCTTCTTCACTCGTAGAGATACCCAAGACTGCAATGATATTGGCGGCGGGCCACGGTCGTCGGATGTTACCTTTAACTGAGAGAATACCAAAGCCAATGTTAGTAATTCTGGGTAAAACAATATTAGACCGGTCTATTGACAATTTGTTCTGTGTTGGGGTCACCAAAATCATAATAAATGTATCACATTTAGCATCAGTCATTGTTGAACACGTTGGCGCTAGGAAAGATGATAGGATTATCTTGTCAGAAGAGGAGTTACCGCTAGAAACTGGTGGCGGCGTTATGAACGCTCTACCCCACTTGGGGAAAGAACCCTTTTTTATCATCAATGGAGACAGTGTATGGGTTGATGGAATGAAAAACACACTAATGCATCTAGCGGAAAAGTGGAATTCCGATCATATGGATGCTCTGCTGATGTTAACCCCCACAGTCAAGGCCGAAAATTTTGACGGGTTTGGTGATTTTTTTATGAACCAAGATGGCGTTTTAAGTAGACGAAAAGAAAAATTGGTTTCTCCTTTTGCTTACATGGGGCTATCAATAATTAACCCTTTATCTTTTGTGAATACGCCTGACGGCGCCTTTTCATTAAATTGGTTTTATAATGAAGCGATCGGGCGTGAGCGATTAGTGGGGGTTGTTCACGATGGACTATGGTATCATATAAGCACTCCTTCCGACTTAGAATTTGCCAGGTTGAAGTTTGCCAACGGGCATGCAAAGAATGCCCCCTTCTTTTAAGGTCAAATATGTCTAGGCCGAAAGTTTATACGATTGATCCGAATTTTTCTTTCCTTGACGTATTAGCTTTTGGTTTTCTCAAGAAAATAAGCTTTGATCGGGAAGTACTTGCCCAAAGTATCTTCTTTTTGCCAACGCAGCGTTCAGTCGCGAACTTTGCAAGTTGTATCAAGGGTTTTTTCGATAACGGGACAGTAATCCTGCCCACTATCCGACCCTTAGGCGACCTAATGGACGAAGAACTATTCTTTGGTAACTATATGGATCCCTTGAATGTTGAAAATATTAGTCAAAAAAAAGTCATATCGCGACTACGAAGGCGATTACTTCTAACTCAATTGGTAGAGCGCTTCATGGAGCTAGACGGCGAAAACCGCGAGAGTAGAGAAGGCGTAGGCAATAATTATAAGGGATCCGTTGGACTAGCAAACGCGTTAGCTGCTATGCTTGATCGGATGCAGATTGAAGGCATTTCGCTGGACAAACTTGAAAATTTTGTGCCGGAAGAGCATGCAATGCATTGGCAGACCACTTTCAAATTTCTAAAATTATTGATAGAGCATTGGCCTAAAATTCTTGAAGAAGAAAATCTTGTTGACCCAGCGACTTACACAAATAATTTACTAGAGCACCTTTCAGCAAAGTGGGAAAAATCCCAACCTGCTCAATTTATTACGATAGCCGGTTCTACGGGCAGTATGCCAGCCACAGCTGAGCTCATTAAAGTCGTGGCTTCATTGAAAAATGGTGCAGTTGTTCTGCCGGGATTAGATCAGAGAGAAGATGAAATATATCGTAAAGTTGTTGTTGACGACGCAACACACCCTCAACATATGATGTTTAGTTTGCTGGACAAACTGGGTATTCATCCAGGTGATGTTCAGGAGTGGCTTCCAACTGCAAATAACACCGTTAAAGAAAAGTCGCCAGCTGGTCGATTTAAATTATTTTCTGAAGCATTATTACCTCCTGCTTTATCAGGGCGCTGGCGGTCAGTAACCCAAAAACCCGTCCCCCAGAAAGATCTTGAAGGCATAATCATAATCGAATCAGATGACCAACGGGCGGAGGCTGAAACTATTGCCTTAATAATGCGTGAAACGCTGGAACAAGAAGCACGATCAGCAGCTCTTATAACAAGCGATAGAAATCTTGCGAGACAGGTGACTTCAGCCGCAAGCCGCTGGAACCTAAATATATATGACTCTGCAGGCCAACAATTTTTAAATAATAACTATATTAATTTTTGGCGCCTGGTGGGCGAAATGGTATTTAATCAATTGGCACCAGTTCCGCTCCTTTCGGCATTAAAACATCCATTAGCAAATGGCGGGTTGCCCAAGTTAGAATTCCAAAAAAAAGTTAGTCAGTTGGAACTTCTGTTTTTAAGAGGGGAAAGACCAAAACCTGGTGTTGATGGGTTGTTAGAAGCAATAAATATCGGGCGGCGCCACAATAAAAATCGGAAAATCAATACAGATGCTATCGGAATTCCAGCCATTGATAACTTGTATGATTGGTTATCGGAGTTAGCGCCGGTAATCCGAAGTTTTGAACACGCGTTAATCAGTGGATCAAAAACAATGCCGGAAATGTTATCGCTTCATTTAGCTTTGGTTGAAAAGCTTAGTGGTCCCATTGAACTTAACGGCGAAACCACAGAGACTAATAATCAAATCGTAAAAATTCTGAACGATTTTTATGAACAAAGCCAAGACCTCCGAAAAGTTGATGGCATATCATACACCTCACTATTCGAAACCATTTTATCGGACTTCGTAATTCGGGAAAAATATCAAGAAAAACCAAGATTAGCTATACTAGGGCCGCTTGAAGGACGTCTCTCTGAATTCGACCGTATCATCATAGGTGGATTAAACGAGGGGAGCTGGCCGCCAGTTATCCAGCCAGATCCATGGTTAGGCCGCAGCATGCAGGAAGCGCTAGGCTTGATGGATATGTCAAAACGGATTGGACAATCAGCTCACGATTTCTCGCAAGCCGTTTGCGCACCCGAAGTATTTTTAACGCGGTCTCGAAACCAAGCCAATAGTCCAACCACCGCTTCTCGCTGGCTAATGCGCGTTTCATCAATACTCAACGCTAGTGGCCAGGATGGAATAATAAAAGAGCGTGGTCAGAAGTGGCAGAACTGGCAAAAATTATTGGACCAACCGCAATCAAAAAAGCGTTTTGGTATAGAGGCACCGCAACCCAAACCAAGCAGAGAAAAAAGGCCTTGCTCTTTCTCCGTTACCCAGGTGGGAATTTGGCTTCGTAATCCTTACGCAATCTATGCAAAAAAAATCCTGAGACTAGAACCATTAGATCCAATTGACCGAATGCCGTCTCCCATTGACCGAGGAAATTTTATACATCAGGCTTTAGAAGTTTTTGTTTCTGAAGGGGTCCCAGAAAAGCACAATGAGGCGTTAGCATCACTGATTGATAAAGGCAGAGAAATTTTTTCCACGACATTTGAAGATCCAGTTGTTTGGGCATTTTGGTGGCCAAGATTTAAACGAATAGCTGAGTGGTTTGTGCAGCATGAAGCAGAAGAACGACAAAACAGAATAGCGTCGCATGTCGAAAAGAAAGGTGTATGGCACTTTATTTTGAACGGTAGACCAGTACAGCTCCGTGCCACCGCTGATCGAATAGACCAAATGAGAAACGATAAATGGGTTGTTATTGATTATAAGACTGGAGCGATACCTTCAAGGCGAGAAGTAGAGGCTGGCTTAGCACCTCAATTACCGCTAGAAGCCCTGGTATTAGCAAAGGGTGGGTTTAAAAACCTACCGGCAAAGGAGTGTTCTGAGCTGCGATACTATCATCTGACGGGAGGTAAGACTTCAGGCAAGGTTCATTCATTTACTGCGGACAGTTTACTCGTTGATGTAGAAAAGGGATTGTTGAAGCTTTTAAATGATTTTGATAACCCAGAGATGCCCTATCTCTATGCTCCGGACTATGGAACGAAACCTATTTTCGATGATTATGGGCACTTAGCACGTGTCAAAGAATGGCGCTAATTATATGAGTTTAGAGCAACAGCATGAAGCGTCTGATCCTAGGTTTTCTGTATGGGTGGAGGCGTCTGCCGGTGCGGGAAAAACAAAGATTTTAACCGACCGTGTTTTACGTTTATTACTCGCCGGTGTTCCCCCAGAACGCATTTTGTGTTTGACCTTTACTAAGGCAGCAGCAGCAGAGATGGCCATGCGGATTACTTCGCGTTTGTCCGCTTGGTCATTTGCCAGCGATGCAACACTTTGTGATGACCTATTTAGGTTGTCTGGCAAGCCGGCAAAACAAAATTTATTGGAACGTGCTCGTGGTTTATTCGCTCTTGTTGTAGACTCTGCAGAAAAATTGCAAGTGGTAACTATACACGGATTTTGCCAGTCTTTGCTGAGACGTTTCCCTTTAGAGGCAAAATTGTCGCCCCAATTCGATGTAATCGATGATACGATCGCAAAAGAATATTTGAAGACAGCTCGGGATTTAATTATTCGAAAAGCTATATCTGAGCAAAGTGGCCCATTCTCTCATGCCTTTATTGAATTAGCAGAGACAATTAACGAGGCTGAATTATCAAACTTGTTGGAAGAAATAATTGGCGGACAATATAGGTTTCGGGAAATTTTTGAAAGTCCAGCGAACGAAAAAACTTTGGGAAATATTATTCGAACTCAATTGAATATTAATTCCCTAGAAATAGAGCTTAAAACCATAGAAGAAATATCAAGTTATGATAGTAAAACACTCGCTGAATTAGAAAAGGCTGTAGTAATTTTAATGTTGGGAAACCAGTCCGATAGAGCACTAAGCAATACCATTAAAGATTGGCTCCAAAATAAAAAACCGAACAGAGCGTCCTTCGAAATTTACAAGTTAGGGTTTTTAACGCAAAAGGGAAGCATCCGAACTAGGCTAGCATCAGTAAAAATTTTTAATGAACATCCAAGCTTAGAACAAACACTTACATCTGAAGCGTCTCGTCTTACGGCAGTAGATGACAAGCTAAAGTGCTTTGACCTAGTGTCTAGGAATGAAAAATTGGCATTTTTATCGCAAAGCGTGTTGCAGCTGTACACGGAAAATAAAAAAAATAACGCGGTAATTGACTATAATGATCTAGTAACCCTTGCCAATAGGTTAATTGAAAATGACGAAATATCTCCGTGGATTTTATATAAATTAGATGGAGGGATAGATCATCTTCTATTAGATGAAGCACAAGATACGAATTCAGATCAATGGAAAATTGTCGAAACGTTAGTAAAAGAGTTCTTCACCGAACAAAACGGGATTGGCAATCTTGGTCCTAGATCGCTATTTGTAGTGGGTGATCCAAAGCAATCCATTTTTAGTTTTCAAGGGGCTGACCCTAAGATTTTTAAAATGAAGCAACAAACTCTGAAAGAGAGTTTTGAACTTGCAAAAAAGCCATGGAAGGAAGTGAAACTTGATATCTCATATAGATCGAGTGCGGCTGTTCTCAAAGCAGTTGATACCGTTTTTGAACCAGAAAGTTTGGAATTTTCTTCCATTAAACATCATCCGTTTCGCTCTGGTCAGGCGGGTTTAGTCGAAATATGGCCCCCTGAAGAACCAGTAGATAGAAAGCCCAGAGACTTTTGGTCAGTGCCTGGGAAACAGATCCATTTCGATGAACCCAGTACGCGGTTGGCAAGCAAAATAGCCTCAAAAATTTCGAGTTGGATTAAGAGTGGTGAAATATTGGAAAGTAGAGGTCGAGCAATTGAACCTTGCGACATCATAATATTGCTTCGGCAACGTGGTCATTTTATGGAAGAGGTAGTGAATGCTTTAAAACAAAAGTTGGTTCCTGTAGCAGGCGTTGATCGTATGATTTTGACCGATCAATTGGCGGTAATGGACCTAATGGCTTTCGGCAAATTTTTACTACTTCCAGAAGATGACTTAAATTTAGCAAACCTCTTAAAAAGTCCTTTTTTGGAAATAGACGAAGACGATTTATTGGAACTCTGTTGGGATAGAGGAGATAGTACCCTTTGGGAAACATTGAATAACAAATCCGCTTTAAATAATAAGTTTTCAGAAACTGTTGACTGGTTAAAAGATTGGCTTGAACGAGCGCACCGCTTATCAACGTTTGAGCTTTACTCAGATTTACTGAGTATGGGAGGGCGCAGGAAACTTTTAGAGCGGATAGGTGCGGAGGCGGGCGATCCAATTGATCAATTTTTAGCCCAAATTCTTGAATATGATCGTACGAACGTTCCGACACTCCAAGGTTTTGTGGACTGGTTATCAAACGGAAATCATGAAATTAAGCGTGATATGGAAGCTGACGGCTCTAACAAGGTGCGTATTATGACGGTCCATGGCGCGAAAGGACTTCAGGCACCAATTGTATTTATGCCAGATACAATTAGTAAGCCAAACCAGTCCCCAAAAATTGTTTGGAGTGAAAGAGGTAGCAACCAACAATTCCCGCTGTGGTCACCCAATCGGCAAGGTAACCCTCAAATGATTGAGAAGTTGCGAGAAGTTGAATTGGAGATAAGAGAAAAAGAATACCTCCGGCTACTTTATGTGGCAATGACACGAGCTGAAGATCGCCTTTACATAGCAGGCTGGGGAACCCTCCCAAAGGATGAAGACTCAACTTGGTATGGAAAACTAAAAAATCGACTTAAGCCAATAGCTCAAGACGAAAGCGGTGTATTACAGATCTCTTCGGACCAGGTATCAGTACCAGATAAAAAGGACATCAGACCGATAAGAAAAAAAGCTACTCTGCGATTACCTGAATGGGTTTGGAAAGCGCCAAAAGAACAAACTTTTGAAACAGATCGCCTTATCCCTTCAGCACCAAATCAAATAAGAAATAATATTTCTTTATTCGCACTTGAAAAAACAGATAAATTTTTAAGAGGGCGTATTATCCACTCCCTTTTACAAATACTGCCTAATATTCCAGCAGAAAAAAGATGGAATTTAGCCACAAAATATTTATTGGACGAGTATCCTAAACTCGACAAAGAGCAAAAGGATGAATATATAGCGACCGCATTGAAAGTGATAAACTACCCTTGTCTAAGTGAAATTTTTTCGGAAAACGCTTTTGTAGAAGCACCTTTGAATGGCACCGTAAAAGAGAATGGGATAGACAGAGAAGTGATGGCTAGAGTGGACCGCCTAGTAGTTTTGGATAAAGAGGTGATTATCGCTGATTTTAAAACTGATAAGCGACCGCCAAAAAAGTTCGATGACATAGAAGAGACGTATAAAAACCAGATGAATATTTATTACAAATTAATCAAAAAAATTTATCCAAAGCATATAATTCGTCCTATGCTGATCTGGACTGAAGGGCCGAAACGCATTGAGTTTCCACAGAAGTATCTCAGCCAGAGTTAAATTTATTTTAATTTAAATTTAAAAAAATAATGCTTCATGATACTTTAAAAAACGAATTGTATATTTTAAAAGAGATACAATATTATAGCTGGAGGTTATCATGGCAATATTACAGGTTACAGACGAAAGTTTCCAAACAGACGTGTTAGGCGCGGATAAACCTGTACTTGTTGATTTTTGGGCTGAGTGGTGTGGGCCCTGTAAGGCCATAGCTCCAGCTCTAGAGAGCTTGGCCGAAACGATGGACAGTAAACTAACAGTTGCTAAGATCAATATTGATGATAACCCGCAGACTCCGTCAACGTATAATGTCCGAGGGATACCAACATTAATTATTTTCCAGGCTGGAGAAGTGATAGCCACAAAAATTGGAGCATTGCCGCCACACAAGTTGTCAGAGTGGGTAGATGAAGCTTTGGACGCGTAGTGGCGCCGTCATATAGTTATCAATTTCAGTAAAATGAAAACTTAAATTTAATCTTGAAGGTAATTGTTTTCGCGCAAAACCGCGCCAGCTAAATAGAGAGAGCCGCAGATTATTATTCGGCGCTTTCCACTGGACTTAGAAATTATATCAGTTACTGCTGGACTGATCCCCTTTGCTGGATAGGCTTTTAGTCCGCATTCGAGTGCTGCACTTTCTATTTCTGATGCTGATAACGCGTTCGTTTCCCCTGGAATATCAACAGCTCTCATTGTGTCGATTACATTAGTAAAATACTGTAAAAAATTCTGCGGGCAACGGTTTTTCAGAGCCCCAAAGACCATGTGAATTGAAATTTCCGGAGATGCGGTGCGCCAGTCTCTTAATGTTGAAGCAATTGCTTTGGCCGCGTCCTGGTTGTGGCCTCCATCTATCCAAATTTCCACATCTTCTAACACGTTTTCAATTAAATTCCCCTCCTTTAATTTCTGTAATCGTGCGGGCCAATTAATACTCACCAATCCCATGTCAATTTCTTTTGGGCTAACAGGAAATTGACCGTTTAGTAATTTTACGGAAGCCAACGCGCAGCCAGCGTTTTGGATTTGGTGATCACCTAGGAGGTTCGGACGGGGGACGAAACTACTCTTTGATCCCATCTTAAACAACAATTGATTGTTTGCTGGAGAAATGTTCCAGTCTTCGCCAAAAACATAGGTTGAAGAACCTAATTCTAAAGCGCGCCTTTTTATCACATTCAATGCTTCATTTGTCTGCGGGCCTATAATAGCTGAGACACTAGGTTTTAATATTCCTGCCTTTTCGAAAGCTATTTCATCAATTGTGTTGCCAAGAAAGTCCTGGTGATCCATTGAAACAGGAGTTATTACTGAAAGCATTGGTCTCTCAATGACGTTTGTCGCATCGAATCGACCGCCTAATCCGACCTCCAATAATAGCAAATCGGCTGGGTTGCGTGAAAATGCTAACATTGCAGCAGCTGTAGTAATCTCAAAAAAGGTAATATTTTCCCCGTTATTAGCATTTTCACATTCTATTAAGAGTTCCTCTAGATAATTTTTAGATATCTCACTTCCTGAAACAACAATTCTCTCGGTAAAACTTACTAAATGAGGTGATGTGTAAATATGGACCCTATAACCGGCACTCCTGTATATGGCTGCCATAGTCGCGACGGTTGATCCCTTACCATTTGTCCCAGCAACATGAATAATGGGAGGCAAGTTTTCTTCCGGGTTTCCAAGCCTGTCTAATAGTTTTTCAAGTCGTGATAGCGATAGGTCTATTAACTTTGGATGGAGTTTTAGAAGTCGCTCCAATATCCTATCAATTGCCATCGATTATTATTCCCCAATTAAGGAACTTGACCCTATATCCTTATTCATAAGAAGACATAATAATGTCGAGAGTGTTTTGGGAAGGTCGTGCCTTCTAATAACTAAATCGACCATCCCATGATCTAGTAAATACTCAGCGCTTTGAAAACCTTCTGGAAGTTTCTCATGAATGGTCTCTTCTATTACACGTTTTCCCGCGAAACCAATAATTGCCCCTGGTTCTGCAATGTGAATGTCTCCAAGCATGGCAAAAGAAGCTGTTACACCTCCGGTAGTAGGGTTTGTAAGAACGACAATAAATGGTAGTTCAGCTTCTTTAACCATCTGAGTAGCTATAATTGTTCGTGGTAGCTGCATCAAAGAAAGAATTCCCTCTTGCATTCGCGCACCCCCTGAGGATGGGAAAATAACAAGAGGTGCATTTTTATTAATCGCTAACTCTGCTGACTGGATTATAGCGTTGCCAACAGCAGACCCCATAGAGCCTCCCATAAACTCAAAGGAGAATACAGCAATGATAATTTCTAATCCATTTACTCTGCCACATGCGAGAGATATAGCGTCTTGAAGTCCTGTTTTGCTTCTAGCTTCTTTAATACGATCTAAATATTTGCGTTTATCTCTAAATTTTAGAGGATCGAGAGTTGTCCCGTCTTTTAGTGCTATTTCCTCATAGCTACCGTCGTCAAAGAGGGCCTTTAAGCGATTTTTACAAGAAAGTGGCATGTGGTAGTCGCATCGCGGGCACACTTGGAGGTTTTCCTCAAGCTCCCTATGAAATAGCATCTCATTACAACCCTTACACTTTACCCAGAAATTGTCGGGTATCTCCTTTGGTTGTACCAATGCCTTGATTCTTGGTAGAACAGAATTGGTAATCCAGTTCATGAAATTATTTTGCTTTCTCTAAAAAAGTTATTTTCCTCGCACGCCGGCGGCTAGATCTCTAACTAATGACAGAGTAGTCTGGATTGTTTCAGGTTTTGCCTTTCCATTTGCGTCCAAGCTATTTGCAATGGCATTTACAACTTCTGAGCCAACGATTGCAGCATCTGCTATTCTAGTGACTTGTTCCACGTGTTCTCGGGTTTTTATGCCGAACCCTACTGCGATAGGCAGTTTAGACTGTTCTTTAAGATTCTTGACTGCGTGCGTTACTAGTTCTATTGGAACGTCTTTGGTCCCAGTTATACCTGTTATAGATACGTAATAAATAAAGCCAGTGGCGTTCTGTAACACAGTCGTCAAGCGTTCGTTGCTTGTGGTGGGTGCGGTTAGCCTAACGAATGGTAAGTTACATTCTTTTGCGGGTATACAAAGCTCTTCATCTTCTTCAGGAGGGAGATCAACAACAATTAAGCCATCGGCTCCGGCCTCAATGACCTCAGTCAAAAATTTTTGGACACCAAAATTATATATGGGGTTATAATATCCCATTAAAATAATTGGCGTAAAATTATTTTTCACACGGAATAGCCTCACCATATCTAATGTTTTCTTTAATGAGCCACCAGCTTCTAGGGCTCGTTTACTTGAAGCTTGTATTGCCGGACCATCGGCCATGGGATCGGAAAATGGCATTCCGAACTCTATCATATCAGCTCCTTCTTCCGGTAAACCCTCCATAATTTTGAGGGAGGTATCAAAGTCTGGGTCGCCTGCAGTGATAAAAATGCCGAGAGCTGATGCCTTCTTTGATCTCAACTTCTTGAAAAGAATGTTCAGGCGATCACTGGTGTATTTTATCACAGCTTTCCCATTTTCTCTAATAGTGGTAAGACGGCTTCGAGATCTTTATCACCTCTACCGCACATATTCATGATAATAATATGGTCCTTTGGTAAGGTTTTTATTATCGTCGCGATATAAGCCAGAGCGTGAGCTGGCTCAAGTGCGGGTATAATGCCCTCAAGTCTTGAACACAATGCAAATGCTTCGAGCGCCTCCTCATCCGTGGCACAAACATACTTAACCCTTCCATTTTCAAATAGCCATGAGTGTTCTGGGCCTATGCCAGGATAATCCAATCCAGCTGAGATCGAATGGGCTTCGGTGATTTGTCCATCCTCGTTCTGTAACAGATATGTTCTGTTGCCATGTAAAATACCCGGGCGTCCGCCCGTTAAGGATGCAGCATGTAAACCGGTTTCGACCCCATATCCAGCGGCTTCTACTCCTATTATTTTTACTTCATCATCTAAAAATGGGTGAAATAGGCCAATAGCATTTGACCCCCCGCCAATGCATGCAACCAATGTATCGGGTAGCCGGCCCTCGGCTGCCATGATTTGTTCTTTTGTCTCTTCACCTATTACACACTGAAAGTCTCTAACCATTTCTGGATAAGGATGGGGCCCCGCGACTGTACCGATTATATAAAAATGTGTCTCCGCCTTAGATACCCAATATCTTAGCGCTTCGTTCATTGCGTCTTTCAGCGTCGAAGAGCCTGATGTTACGGGATGAATCTTCGCTCCTAATAATCGCATACGATCTACGTTTGGTTTTTGCCGTTTTACGTCCTCTGCGCCCATGAAAACCTCGCACTCGAGGTTGAACAAGGCACAAGCCGTTGCGGTAGCAACACCGTGCTGTCCTGCTCCGGTTTCGGCAATGATCTTGGTTTTGCCCATTCGACGTGCTACGAGTGCCTGCCCCATTACATTATTTATCTTATGAGCGCCAGTGTGATTGAGCTCATCTCTTTTAAAATAAAGCTTGGCCCCATTAAAATATTCAGTAAGTCGGCTGGCGAGGTAAAGAGGGCTCGGCCGTCCAATGTAATGTTGTCTATAGTACTCTAATTCGCTCCAAAAACTGGGATCATTTTTTGATGCACGCCATGCGTCACACACTTCAATTATTAGAGGCATAAGCGTTTCTGCTACATACTGACCGCCAAAAATTCCAAAATGGCCATTTTCGTCTGGAGCATTTCTTAATGTATTTGCAATTTCTTTGTAGGACATCCAGACTCCCAAGCTAAAGGATGGAATTTTAAATACCAAAAGCTTATTAGAAAAATATAGCTTGTGGCAATTCTATAGTGTTCTAACCGTGTTCATAAATTCAATAATTTTCTGATTATTTTTAAATCCGGCTTTATCTTCTACTCCCGACGAAACATCTAGCGCTGTTGCCCCTGTGGTCCGCACAGCCTCATTAATATTACTGATGTTTAATCCTCCAGACAAAAACCAGGGTGTTGCGAGGGAAGCATTACTCAGCCAATTCCAATTAAAAGAGATACCATTGCCGCCGGGCAGTGACTGACCCGTGTTCACTGGCGCCGCAGCATCAAAAAGCAAAAAGTCGGCAACTTTATCAAATTTCGACACTTCCTCAAAATCCTTACGTTCTGAAATTTTTATCGCCTTAATTATCTTTGTATTAAACTTATTTTTTATATTTTCTATGTCGTCTGCTGTTTCTGAGCCGTGTAATTGGAAGATGTCGGGAGCTAAATGATAAGTTATTTCTTCGAGCAAGTTATCTGAGGGATTTACAACGACTGCTACAACTTTAAAATCATCAGACCGTTTATCCATTAAACTCGAGGCAATTTCGGGTGTTAAAGACCTTGGTGATGGCGGAAAAAATACAAAACCAAGATAATCAACGCCACTAGCAATTGCAGCATCTATGGCGGTTTGTGAATTCATTCCACAGATTTTCACAGCTAACTTATTACGCATTGTGTGCCGCAACATCTATTACAGGTTTAGCGATTTCGGTCTGGCCCTCTCGACTTTCTATACTAGACTGTCTGAGCTGCTGATCCAAGCTTTTGATCTCTTTCTTAAACGTTTGCCTTTCTCTATATTTTCGAGGAAGGTTTTTCAAAGATGAAAAAAGGAACCCTGATATAAAACCAAGACCTAACGTTCCTAGGCATAATACGTAGATAGGAATTTCTATATAAAAGTCGAAAGGCCAAAATCTTAAAAGGCCCGACTGTTTGTTGGATATTGAGAAAAGAACCACGGCAATTGAAAGTGTGGTAAAAAATAACACTTTAAACACCTTTAGAAGAACGCCTATCCCTGATAGCATCAGAACTCCGAAACTATGAAAAAATTAGATCGTTGTATTTAGTGAGGAGAAATTTTCAAAATAAAACTGCCAAGGCTATGAAATGTTTGACAACAAAAAGGTTTTGTCGATTTATTCAAAAATTAATGTACGTTTTAAATGCCGGCGTACAACACAGTTGATCAACAATTTGTTCCTATCCGTCTGAAAAAATTAATGATTAAGTTTTTCTTTCAATTGTTTTCCGGTTTTAAAGAAAGGAACAAACTTTTCGGATACAGGGACTGAGTCCCCTGTCCGAGGATTGCGACCTGTTCTTGCACCGCGTTTTTTGGTTGCGAAAGCCCCAAAACCTCTTAGTTCCACCCGATTTCCACATTCTAAAGCATACGAGATTTCCTCAAAAATAGTTGCTACGAGTATCTCGATGTCCCTTTGATACAGATGAGGGTTAGCTTCCGATAACTTTAGAATAAGTTCTGACTTCGTCATTTCGCAAAGACCTAATATAAATATTCAAAATATTATTTTAACGCAGTTTTAAACAATACTCCACAGGCAAACTCGTTGAATACTCATCAGTCGCGCTATATCCCCATTAACGCTAGAAAAATTTCAATCTCGAGAAAATTTTCTAAAAGCTGGTTTGGGCTAGAAAGAAAACCCTGAGTATCCAAAAGAGGTTTCTAATTGTCGGCGTTTTGATCTTCCTCTTTTTGCCTCAGTGCTGCGCCGAGGATATCTCCCAAACTAGCTCCACTGTCAGACGATCCATATTCCGCCATAGCTTTTTTCTCTTCCTCTATTTCTCTGGCCTTTATAGATAACGTGACTTTACGGTTTTTTTGGTCGATCTGTGTAACTTTAGCATCAACTTTTTCTCCAACCGCAAAACGGTCGGAGCGTTGCTCTGATCTATCCCGCGATAGTTCGGATTTTCTAATAAACCCAGCCATATTATCGCCTACAGTAACCTCAATCCCTGTATCCAAGAGCTTAGTTACGGTGGTTGTAACTATGATGCCTTTCCGAATTGTGGCGGCGCCGGTGGTAAAAGGGTCTTCCGTGAGTTGTTTAATTCCCAGGGAAATTCTTTCTTTTTCTGGATCGATATCCAAAACCTTTGCTTTTACATTTTCACCCTTTGAATAATCATTGATGGCTTCTTCACCAGGCCGCTCCCAGTCAAGGTCAGAAAAGTGTGCCATCCCATCAATCTCACCTGCAAGCCCTATAAATAGGCCGAACTCAGTGATATTTTTAATCTCACCTTCTATCTCAGATCCAACAGGATGATTTTTCAAAAACTCATCCCATGGATTTGGCAGGCATTGCTTAAGTCCAAGTGAAATGCGCCTTTTTGAGGCATCTACATCTAAAACAACGATTTCCACTTCTTGGCTCGTGGAAACGATTTTACCAGGGTGAACGTTTTTCTTGGTCCAACTCATCTCTGAGACGTGGACTAGCCCTTCTATTCCGGGCTCTAGCTCTACAAAAGCTCCATAATCCGTAATGTTTGTTACCCTGCCGCTGAAGCGGGATTCTATAGGATATTTTGTATCGACATTGCTCCAGGGATCGTCTTCAAGTTGTTTCATGCCAAGGGATATTCGTTGCGTTTCTGCATTGAACCGTATGACCTGAACATCAACCGACTGGCCTATGGTAAGGGCTTCGCTCGGGTGGTTAATTCTTCGCCAAGCTATGTCTGTTACGTGAAGTAGCCCATCAACTCCACCAAGATCAACAAATGCGCCATAGTCGGTTATGTTTTTAACAACACCTTGTAGAGTCTGTCCTTCTTGTAGGTTAGCGACGAGCTCCGAGCGAGCTTCGGTGCGACTTTCTTCCAGAACAGCTCTTCGGGAGACAACAATGTTTCCCCTTCTTCGGTCCATCTTTAATATTAAAAACGGCTGTGAAATTCCTAATAAATGGGCTATATCTTTTACAGGGCGGATATCTACCTGGCTGCCTGGGAGAAAGGCGGTCGCACCTGCTAAATCAACCGTGAATCCTCCTTTGACACGACCAAATATGGTGCCATCGACCCGCTCTTGAGCTTCGAATGCTCTTTCCAAGATAACCCAAGCTTCCTCTCTTCGAGCCTTTTCTCGGCTCAGCATCGCCTCTCCGTTTCGGTCTTCCATTCTCTCAACATAGACTTCAACAAGATCACCGGCTTTCAAGCCGTGTTCCTGACCCGGTGAAGTGAATTCTCTAAGAGCAACACGCCCTTCAGACTTAAGTCCTACATCAATGAGTGCGCTGTCGCCTTCTATTGATATGATGGTGCCCTTAACGACACTTCCCTCAATACTTACTTCGTTTCCAAAGGACTCGCTTAATAAAGCCTCAAATTCATCCAGAGCGCTCTCGCTCATATCTACGTCAGTCATAATAACTCCTTGGAAGGCCTGTTTCACGGCAATATCGTATGCCAGGAAAGTCGGGTTACGTGGGGACTAGGCAAAAAACTGTGTATATCAAGTCTCAGCGCTTGTATCACCTATTTTTTTTCGTCCATAAATAAGCTACGGCTTCCTAATTAGCTTTGCCACTTTTGGTTGCAATTGCCGGTCATCGTCAACAAATAACCGACGGTTCAAAAACGTCGGGACAGAATCCAATTTTTTGCCTCATTAAAACTTACATCAATGCTCTTGTTTGATGTATCAATCACCAGGGCGCCTAATGTAACCGCTAACGGGGCGTCTTTTCTATTTGTATCGCGTTCGTCCCGGGAACGCATTTCTTCAAGGACTTCACAGTATATAACGGTCGGATCACTTTGAAGCAACTCTTTCCAACGTCTTTTTGCCCTTATTTCCAAATCAGCTATTATAAAAATCTTGAAATCGGCGTGAGGGCAAACAACTGTGCCAATATCACGCCCGTCTAAAACAGCTCCGTCCTTACCTGGATCAGGATTTTGTGCAAATCTTCTCTGGCGGGTAAGCAGCTCTTGACGTACACCAGGGATAGCAGCAATCTTAGAAGCTAGATCAGAAACCGCTCGGGTCCGTATCCCAGTGTGATCAATAGAGGCTATGGACACTTGCCGCGCCACTTTCTCCGCAGATTGGGAATCTTTTTCGTTCATGCCCTTAGTGAGCATTTGTAGGGCTACAGCGCGATACAAAACCCCAGTATCGAGATAACTAAGATTAAAATATTCTGCCAGCTTTTTGGCGATTGTTCCTTTCCCAGATGCAGCTGGTCCATCTATTGCTACAATCAAATGCCCTAGTCCTTTCCTTTGTCGCTGAAGTTTAGGTTTGCTCCTAAGGACTTCATTGTTTCTACGAAACCTGGAAAACTAGTATTAATTGTGGTGCCATTATCTATTATAATCGGATTTTTGGCTTTTAGACCCAATGTCAAGAACGACATTGCTATTCTATGATCTAGTTGAGTTTGGATACGGGCACCTCCTTCAATTTGACCGCCAGTTCCATGGACGGTTAAGCTGTCAGAAGTTTCTTCTACCGTTATGCCGCAGGCTTTAAGCCCATTGGCCATCGCGGCTAATCTATCACTTTCTTTTACACGCAGCTCTTGTAATCCTAGCATTCTAGTGGTTCCAGACGCACACGCAGCCGCTACTGCTAGAATTGGATATTCGTCTATCATTCTAGGTGCGATGCTGGCTGGGACCGTCATCCCCTTAAGTTTGCTAGTCTCGACTACAATATCCGCTATTGGCTCACCCACCCCATCGTATTTTTGTATCAATTCGGTTTTTGCTCCCATTTCATTCAAAATTTCAAATAACCCGAAACGCAAGGGATTAATTCCAACATTTTTAATTTTGATACGCGAATCTTCAGCTAAGATGCCTGCAACCATTGGAAATGCGGCAGACGAAGGATCGCCAGGAACGACTATATCTTGTCCCGTTAGTTCACTTTCGCCCTTTAAAGTGATTATATTTTGAGACTTTTCGTCAGTTTCGATGCTTATCTCTGACCCAAATTGTTTGAGCATTCTTTCTGTATGGTCGCGCGTTGGCGTGGACTCTCGTACAATAGTTTTTCCCGGAGTATTGAGACCAGCTAATAAGATTGCCGATTTTACTTGAGCCGAAGCTACCGGAAGTAAGTAGTCTATGGGTTGTAAAGTCTGGGGCCCAATACAAGCTAATGGAAGAAGACCCCCCGTCCTAGACATAAAGTTTGCGCCCATCATTTCCAGTGGCTTTAGTACTCTTGCCATTGGGCGACGCGAAAGAGACTCATCGCCACTAAAAAAAGAAGTTATTGGATTGCTCGCAGCTACCCCAAGCAGTAAACGCACTCCCGTTCCAGAGTTTCCTAGGTCAAGTACTTTGTTAGGTTCATCTAAACCACCAACCCCAAGTCCGTAAATATGCCATTTGTTATCAGCTTTTTTTTCAATTTCAGCACCGAAGGCCTGCATAGCTGAAATAGTAGCTAAAATATCTTGGCTTTCTAAAAGACCGTCTACTGTTGTTTCACCAATGCTTAGCGCGCCAAGTATGATAGAGCGATGTGAAATAGACTTATCACCGGCTATTGTTATGGACCCGGTTAGGTTAGTCGATAGATTAGCTGTGATGCTGGTCACAAAAAACTCCTATTTTCAATAATCTAATACTAGCATGAAATCACATTTCGATGTAGAACGACGAGCAGTAATTTTATAAGGGGTCTCTAACATAAAGTTAGAAGACTGTCTGGCGAAATTTTAAAGTCACTGTGAAATTGTAGAAATATCTGTTTTCACTTTGACAATACCTTCTAATGGCGGTATTCCCGCGAACGATGGAATTTGAAAGAATTTTGTGGAGGACTGAATTTGGCGATTAAAGAACGGGGCGTGAAGAGAAACTGCCAGGCGTGCGGAGCGGCTTTTTATGACTTGCTTAACGATCCAATAATCTGTCCAAAGTGTGGGAGCGAGTATGACCCAGAGGCAATATTAAAAAGTCGCAAAACCCGGCTTCCTGCTGAGGAAGCAGGGGAAAAGATTGAGAACGAAGATGCCGGCGTGACTGAGGAGGATGATATCGCTGGGGTGGAGCTAGATGATGACGAGGATGTTATCCTTCCTGACGTCAATGACGAGGAACAGGATGTCAGTGTTGTGGAAGACGAGCCGATAATCTCGGATGAAGACGTGGAAGATGAGTTAATTGATGATGATTAAACGAGGTAATAGTATTCAATAAGCTAACTTAAAAAGTTTAAAGCAATAAAAAATTTGAATTAATTATTTTTTTATTATTTTATCGTGGGGCCATAGCTCAGATGGGAGAGCGCTACAATGGCATTGTAGAGGTCGTCGGTTCGATTCCGTCTGGCTCCACCATAAACTTTAAAGCGAGTCCCTTCCCCGCCCAGATATAAGTTGGCGAAAATATGAGTTACTTCCTACGGAAGTGAAATAATCATGCGGAACATTTTTGTAATAACCAGCAGAGAACTTTTTAGTTACTTTGGCTCCTCACTTGGATATATTCTAGCCGCTATCTTCGTCGCTATGTCGGCTGGTCTTACCTTCTATTTTGGGCATTTTTTTGATCGTGGCGTTGCCGATCTAAAAGCATTTTTTCAATACCATCCGTGGCTGCACCTCCTACTTATGCCAGCTTTAGGTATGAGGCTATGGGCAGAAGAAATTAAATTAGGAACTTTCGAATTTCTTATTTGTCTACCTGTGAAGGTAATAGAGGTTGTAGTGGGAAAATTCTTAGCGGCGTGGGTATACTCGGGGTTGGTTTTAGTTTTAACATTCCCATTGTGGATTACAGTAAATCTCACGGGAAATCCCGATAATGGTGTCATATTTGCAACCTATGGCGCTAGTTGGTTAGTGGCAGGTGGATTTTTAGCATTAAGTGCTTGTGCTTCTGCTATGACAAGCAATCAAGCTGTTGCATTTGTAATTGCTGTTACGATGTGTTTCTTGTCAATGATGACTGGCGTTGAGTTAATACAAGGCTCTTTTCATGGGTGGGCGCCAGAATGGCTTACTGAAACGGTTAGCCAATTGAGCACAATGTCGCATTTTAACGAAATTTCGAAAGGGGTTATTGATTTTAGAAATTTCCTCTATTTTTTCTCACTTATTACATTGGGTCTCTTGATTAACAGTTTAATAATCGAAATTAAAAAGGCTTAGTTCTTGGGATTATGCATCATAGTTCGAAACATAATAAGTTCTTCGGATACTTGAACATCGTATTTCTTCTCGTGCTATTTGTGTCTGTTAACATCTGGGGCGGTCGCTTATTTAACTCCGTACAGTTGGATTTGACTGAAGATAAAATTTTTTCCATCTCCGGGGCTACAACTGAGGTTTTGGAAAGTATTAAAGAACCAATTCGACTTAGTTTTTACACGTCTGAGAATTTAAGTCTTTTAGGACCTGATTATATAAGTCTAATGCTTCGAATAGAGGGGCTTTTAGAAACATATAAACTCGTGGCTGGCTCTAATCTAATAATTGAACGTATCGTGCCAAAGCCGTTCTCGCCAGAAGAGGACCAAGCTGTTTCCGATGGAATACATGCTATTCCAGATGTGCTTGGCAATAGCCAGATTTTCTTTGGTTTAACTGGACATAATAGTACTAACGGTTTTTACACTATACCTCACTTTGCACCTGAGCAAAATAACTTGATAGAATACGAACTCACGAGATTAATTTATGACTTGGAAAACACAAAAAAGCGAACCGTCGCAATTTATGGCGACCTACCTATTTCCGGAGATAAAACGCAACGGGTACCCCCTTGGACAATACTGGAGACAATAAAGCGCTTTTTTTCGGTCCAAATTTTATTTGGGGACGTGCAGCGCTTCAGCAGTAACATAGATGTTTTGGTCTTAATGGAACCAGGTGAACTTTCAAAGACGACGCTATACGCTATTGATCAATTTATTCTGAGGGGTGGAAGAGTTCTAGCATTCTTGGATCCATTTAATGAAACGCTTGATGTTTCGCAAAATAGTCAACCTTCGGTTCCTAGATCGCGAGGGCTCGATAATTTTACTAAATTATTAAGCGTATGGGGGATCGAAATTCCGAAAAGGACAGTGGTTGGTGATCTGGGCGGCGCTATTAACGTGCAAATGACCAGAAATGATAGAATTTTAGCTACAAAATATCCCGTTTGGTTTGATGTAAAAGAGGGTGGCTTTGTGAGCGACGAGGTTATTACCAGTGGTTTGTCTCGGATCAGCCTAAGATCTGCAGGATATATAAAGCATTCTCCCCAGCAATCTTTGAAATTTCAACCAATATTGTTGGCGAGCAGAGAATCTGGTTTTATAGACGTATCAAAGATCGAATACGCTCCCAACCCTGTTGAAATTCTAGCAAACTTGCAACAAACAACGGAGCAAAAGGTATTAATGGCCAGACTGTCTGGCGCCTTTAAAACAGCGTTTCCCGATGGAGCGCCAGTAGCAAACGTCAACAGCGAAAATAATTTGCCGCATCTAAATAACAGTGTACAACCCAGCGCTGTGCTTTTAGTGGCTGACGCTGATCTTTTGGCAGACGAAGCATGGCTGGAAAATAAAAATCTAGGGGGGCAAACATTAAAGGTCCCACTCGCAAATAATGGGAACCTTGTTGTGAACGCGCTTGAGCAATTGGTAGGCACATCTTCTATGATAGGACTTCGGGGAAAAGGGACGTTGAAAAGACGCTTTACTTTGCTTGATAAATTGGAAAAAGAAGCGGAGATCAAATACCGTAAGAAAGAAAACATATTACTTACAAAAATTGAAGATGGGAAAAAATTTATCGAACAAATTCAGAGAACAGAAATAAAGCAAGGCGTTGTTTACTCTCAAGAACAGCAAATGGAGTTGGAGAGAAAGAGGAACGAGATGATCGAGGCCAGAAAAGAGTTGCGAGATGTACAATTTTCGGCCAAAGAAAACATTACCGAGCTAAAAAATAAAATTATTTTTTATAATATTTGGTCAGTGCCGATTTTACTTTTGCTATTAATTTTTGGCCTAAACCTTGCGCGAGTGATTAGTTGGCGCAAGTCTTTTGGGGAAAGTTGATGAGGCCCAACCCTTCATTAATTCTGTTTTTGCTAGCAGTTTTCTCCACAACGGGTGCTCTATACTCTATCAATATTTCAGAAGATTATCAGCGTACAACAGCTAATGACGTGCAAGTTTTCCCACGTTTGAATGCTAAGCCAGAGGCTGCAAAAGTTCTAGTTATAGAAACGGGGGGGCTCAAATTAAAATTTAAGCAAAACAAGGACTCTGTTTGGGTCGCCGAAGATAAATTCAAATATCCTGCGTCGTCCAAACTTATACAAAAAGTCATTAGTCAACTTGCGGATATGCGTAAAATTGCTGTAAAGACTAGAATGCCATCTAGATTTAATCAAATTGGCGTTGAGCCTTATCAGCAAGCGGATGCAAATTCCGTTTTTGTAAAGCTGCAAGCCGCCGATGGAGAAATATTGGCTGAAAGCATATTTGGTGCACAATTTAGACGGAATAATATTGGCGTTGCTGAAGGAACTTTCATCCGGCACCCAAAAGAGCAGCAAGCCTGGTTGGCAAGTGGAAGTATAGATATCCCAAGTGATTTGCTATCTTGGTTGGATACGCGAATTCTAAACATCGAGTCAAACGAAATAAAAAAGATAAAACTTTGGGACAAACTGGGTCGTACGGCGGTGATGGTGAGATCAAATGATGGCGGCCGATTTATTTACCAAAATCGAGATGGCATCGGATATTTAGATCGGGAAATAGCTAAAAACCTGTTTGAAAGCTTAACCAAATTAAGTTTTGTCGATGTGTTGCCACGGAAAATCTCTGAAAAGTGGCAATCTATTTTAGATTTCGAAGTTGAAGCATATTCGGGATCAAAGATAGCTGGGCAGTTATTTAGAGGTGATAGTCGAAAAATTTTACAGTTCTCAATTGAAGAAAACGCTCTCAAAAAGATTGCATTGCGAGGTCTAGCAGACACAATTGCCTACAGTGAGTTAAACAAGTGGAGTTATTTTATTCCATCGTGGCAAGCGGAAAGATTCCTAGAGGGGCTAAAGGTTATAGAGGGAGGCTTGCAATGATAAGAAGACTTAAATCTGCAGCCGGTTCGAAAAAATGAAGAGCCCAATGGAAATCGCATTATTCGAGGCAAAGAAAGCTGCTAGGGTTGGAGAAGTACCCATTGGCGCTGTTATAAGAGATGATGTGAATGCCACCATCCTAGTTTCCACGCATAACAAAGTAGAGCAACTTTTAGACCCAACAGCGCACGCCGAAATTCTTGCCATAAGAGAAGCAACTTCAGTTTTAGGGACCAAATTACTGTCTAATTGCACAATGTTTGTGACGCTAGAACCTTGTGCTATGTGTGCGCAAGCTATTTCCCTAGCAAAGTTAAAAAGGTTAATTTTTGGTGCTTATGATCCCAAGGGCGGAGGCGTCGAGCATGGAGGGCGAATATTTGATAGGGGTACATGCAACCATCGACCTGAAGTGATAGGAGGTTGCCATGAGACGGAGGCCAGTGAATTGCTAAGTTCATTTTTTCAACAGCTGCGTGAGCCCTAAAATTACTGTTGGAAAGAATGAAGGTAGTCGTAATCATAATTTCTTCGACCTGGACCTACGTTTTTTTGCATGTTTTTTGGTGACGAGATTTAGTTGTACTAACACACTTCTAAGTTCTAAATTTATTCATTTTCTAAGATGCGTTTTATCCACGCTGCCGTTTTGGCTAAACCTCCAAAAGGGTAAAAGTGAAATTGCTCTACTAAACAAGCCGGATCTTGCAACTTAGCAAAAGCTACACCCTCTATGATATAAAAAGGGTCTTGAGTAAAAACTAGTTTTGTAAGTTTCTTTGTTTGCCGAGTTAAAACTCGAATTGAGGGACCAATTCCAGACATTGTTGCAAACTTGATTAGAGTATTTAAGGTTGCGGGTCCCGGAATGCCGATATGTATTGGTAATTTATTGCCGTCTTTACGTATATTTTTCTCCCAAGTTATGATCGAAGAGACCTCAAAACAGAACTGCGTAGTAATGTAGGCTTCCATGTCTGAGTTTTTAGCCCAATTATTTTTGTCATTGATAGCTTTGGCTAACTTATCCTTGCTGATATCTGGTGATCCTTCTGGATGACCTGCTACGCCAACTTTTCTTATTTGGTATTTCTCCAATAAGCCCGAATTTAGGATTTGTAGGCTGTCAGAAAACGGGCCGAGTGGTCGTGCAACACCTCCCGCGATCACTAGTACTTCACAGACGTTAGCTGTTGAGACTAATAGATCTAAAAATATCTCTAAAGCCTTGGTGTTTTCAAAGTTTCGAGCAACAATGTGCGGAACGGGATTAAATCCTTCTTCGTTCAACCTTTTGCAGACCTGTACAGTATCTCTTAAATTAGATCCTGCAAGAAATGTTACATTTATGGATGTCCCAAGTGATAGATGCTCTTGAAAGTTGTCGACTTTGCTTGCGGAAGTTGGCGTCACTTCTGTCGAAAAACCATTTAGAAGTGAAGAAATTTGTTTTAATGAAGCGGACAAGACAAATTCCTTAAAAAGGTTTACCAGTTACAAATAAAACTAGTATAAATTTTTATGGGTTGAAGGAGAATAACCTTTTTGAATTGGATCAAATTTTTTCAACAGCCGGCAGTAAAAAATTGCGGATATAGCTTATCATACAAAACAGATATTTCCCGCGCGCTTTATGGAGTTTAAACGATGAGCCAAGAAATAGTAATTGGTGGGGGCAAAAGAACGCCTTTTGGAGACTTTGGAAAATCACTTAGAGACATCCCATTGTCTCAACTTGCAACACATGCTGCTCATGCTGCATTGATGGACGCCAAAGTAGAGCCCAACGACGTGGATCACCTCGTTTGGGGGAATGTTTTGCCTGTCGATCCAGATGGTTTTTACACTGGGAGAGTAGCCGCCTTAAACGTGGGGATGCCAGAGGAAAGTTGTGCCCTGCAGGTAAATCGAGCTTGCGGATCTGGTACACAAGCGATTATTACGGCGGCTCAACAAATAATGACTGGGCATAGCAAAATCGCGCTGGCAGGAGGAGGCGAAAATTTCTCGCGTGGCGGGTTTGTTAATCAAAAAATGCGCTGGGGGGCTATAAGAGGTGCTCAACCATTTGAAGACTCGGTAGAGTGGGCTTATAACGACCCGTTTGGTCACGGTCTAATGGGGGTTACTGGCGAAAATTTGGCGGATGACTTTCAATATCTCAGAGAAGATATGGATAAATGGGGAGAAATGAGCCAGCAAAGGGCTGGGGTGGCTATGAAATCAGGATTCTTGGCAAAACAAATAGCGCCAATAGAAGTGGCTGAAGGCCGAAAAAATACGCGTTTAATGGCAGATGACGAATTTCCAAGACCCGATATTACTATCGAAAAATTAGCAAAGCTTAAACCAGTATTTCGCAAAGAAGGGCGGATCACTCCAGGTAATTCCAGTGGCGTAACGGATGGCGCGGCATTTGTGGTTATTGGCGATCGAGAAGCTTTTGAAAGGAAAGAAGTTAAACCGATAGTTAAGTTAGTGGACTGGACTATCGTTGGAGTTCCACCAAGAATTATGGGATGTGGACCAGTGCCGGCAATAAGAGCGCTTTGGGAAAAAAGGGGCTTGAAATCCTCGGATATAGATTACTATGAGATAAATGAGGCTTTCGCCGTGGTTAATTTGCATGCCGAGAGGGAATTAGGAGTGAGTAGATCGGTGACCAATCAATATGGCGGAGGAATTTCAATAGGTCATCCCCCAGGCGCTACAGGGGTTCGTATGGTTCTGACAGCAATGCATCACTTAATTGATACAGATCAGCAATATGCTGTAGTCAGTATGTGTATGGGAGCAGGCCAGGGTATGGCGGTGCTACTGGAGAATTTAAATAGATAATTTCCTGCTATTTTGCGGCTCTAGGAGTATGACTTGTTAAGCACAAATTCTTTGAAAGATAAAATTGCCATTATAACTGGTGCCTCACAAGGTTTAGGGAAACAATTTGCAACTCTAGTGGCAGCTAACGGTGCAAAAGTTGCTCTGGCTGCTAGGCAAGTGCCAAAACTTGAGGAGCTAAAAAATAAACTTGAAGAATGCGGTTCAGAGGTAATGGTTGTTGAGATGGATGTTTTAGATCAAGAAAGTATAACCCAGGGTGTAGCTGAAGTAGAAAGTAAATGGGCTATACCTGACATTTTAGTTAATAATGCAGGCCTTGCGATCAATAAACCATTTCTTGATGTTGAGGAGAGCGAGTACGACAGAGTTCTAGATACTAACCTGAAGGGATGCTTCTTTTGTGCTCAGGCCGTTGCTAGAAGAATGGTTGAGAAGAAAAGCGGCTCTATAATTAATATATCATCAGTCCTGGGCACGCGGCCTATTGGCACGCTTACGACATATTGTGCATCAAAGGGTGGCCTTAACCAATTGACAGCTACAATGGCTCTGGAACTGGCGCGATACAATATCCGCGTTAACGCTATTGCGCCGGGCTATATTGAAACCCCTATGAATAGTGATTTTTTCAAATCTCCACCAGGCGAAGCATTGATCAACTCTGTTCCCCAACGTCGGTTGGGCCAAGTGCAAGATCTTGATGGGGTTCTACTTTTACTGGCGTCAGATGCATCTAATTTTGTAACCGGAACAGTTATGACCGTTGACGGTGGCTTTTCTATTCGGTGAAGTGCCTTACCAGCCAATCCGCCGTTTCTTTCGGGCACTCCTCTATAACATAATGCCCACAATCAATTTCCCCCCCAATTAGTTCGGCAGATACATAATCGCCCCAAATTTTGAGTAAGTCTCCATAGACCTTTCCGGTATGGCTGTCTTTTCCCCAAATAATTAACGAAGGACAATCAATATGATTATGGTTTTGAAAGTCCTCGGTATCCATTGTGAAATCTGAAGTTGCGCACGCTCTATAATCCTCGCATGACCCGCGGATAGTTTTCCAATTAAAGCAGCGAATATATTCCTTCAGTGCTTCGGGAGAGAATGGTTTGAGGCCTTTACCTGGCTTTGAGATCTTTTTCTCTATGAAGTATTCCGGAGGTACAGCAGCCATCATTCTTTCTGGCATATCATATGGTTGTATCATAAATACCCAATGCCAAGAGGAGTCAGCCCACTCTGCGGACGTGTTGTTCCAAATATAATGGCTAGGCAGAATATCGATTAGTGCACATTTTTTTACGATTTCTTTGTGATCTAGGGCCATGCGATGTGCGGTTCGAGCTCCTCGGTCATGGCCGGCTACGTAGAAAGTATGGTGGCCTAATACCTCCATTACTTTTATTAAATCTATTGCCATAGCTCTAAAAGAATAATTTATACTTTCCGGTCCCCCATCTTCTGGGCCAATAGAGTCGCCGTAACCCCTAAGGTCAACACATATAATTGAGAAATGTTTCTCAAGAAAAGGAACAACCTTATGCCAGGAGACATGAGTTAAAGGATTTCCATGTATAAGTAGCAAGGGGGGGCCTTTCCCACCCAAGCGAGCATTTATTGATGCAGCACCAAAACCACTATCAGGAATATCGAAAGTTCTTTTTTCAAAATTTTCAAACATAATAAGAGCTTTTTCCTTGTCTGCAGTTTTGGTTACACATTCTCAAAAACAAATTTAATTGTCGCTTTGTTGTTTGAAATCTAGTTTCCGTTTCCTGTAAATAAGATAAAGATTTCTGGTGTAGATTAATATTCCTGTACCCTGGCCTACCATTATTACCAGATCCTTTTTTGAAAAAGCATAGATAAAAAGCGTAATACCTCCGAGCAGACTAAAATACCAAAATGGCAGGGGAATAACACTTTCGCGCTTTTTTTCGCTTACTACCCATTGTATCAAAAACCTCGCGCTAAAAAGACCTTGCCCAATAAAACCAATTATAAGAAGAATAGCCTCGTTGGTTCTTATTCCATTTGGGAAAAACCAATCTAGTAAGAGTTCCATCTAGTTTTATTCCTTGCTATCCGTGTTTTTTGGGTACCTTCGTATGAGCCACATAACTCCCAGAACGTCAACAATACCTGCAACTAATCTTTGAAAGTTTGCGTATTTGGAAACCCCGTGCCTTCGATTCCTATGGTTCACTGGAACAACAAAGATCCTACAGCCCTCCCTTTTTGCAAGGGCTGGTAAAAAACGATGGATATGATCAAAATACGGCAATCTAAGAAATAAATTTTTATGAAATAACTTCAAACCGCATCCTGTGTCTGGATTGTCGTCTTTCAACAGATTAGCGCGTATAGTATTTGCTATTTTTGATGCGTAGCGTTTCGCCCAGGGGTCTTTTCTTTTTACCCTATGTCCTGTAACCATTGCAAAATGGGTGTCGTGGCTTTGTTCGAATTTTTTCAAAAGACTGGGGATGTCAGCAGGATCATTTTGACCGTCACCATCTAAGGTAACTATTATGTTGTTTTTGGCAGCGAGAATTCCAGTACGGAGTCCAGCGCTCTGACCTGAGCGTTGTGAGTGATGGATTACACGAATTTCCGATATTTCGTTTTTAAGTTTCGTTAATGTGACGGCGGTAGAGTCTGCACTACAGTCGTTTACAAATATTATTTCATAGTCACATATTCCTTTCAATGCGGATCCAATCTCTTGTGCCAAAGGATATATATTCTCCTCTTCATTAAACACTGGCACCACTACTGAAATGGAAGATCCTATATTCATTTTAATAACCCTAAGACTTGCTGGTTAATTCTATCTTTATCATGTTGTCAGCAATAATCGCTTAATCGAATAAGTATTAGAGACTTTCTATTACTTTTGTTTGGATAATAGAACACGAAAATAATATCGGTTTAATAATATCGCTGTAACTATACCTAGATATGCTCCAAAGATTACATCACTAGGAAAATGTGCGAGTATCATAATCCTGCTTATGCCGACCGTAATAGCTAATAATAAAAACAAGATTAAATGCCTTGGGTATATTATCGATAGTGCAACACAAATAGAAAAAATTGTTTGTGAATGTCCAGACGGAAACGAATTCATTGCTATGTCAAAGTTGAGTGGAGAAAAACCATATAGATCGTCTGTAAATAAATAACGAGGCCTATATCGCCCTACTATTATTTTTATTATATGGTGCAAAATGCCTGACACTACGCACGATACTATAAGATACAAAAAAATCGACTTGTAGCGTTTGAATTTCTCTTCGTGCTTTTCCAGGATAGGAAGCTGTGGTCCCAATAAGGATACAGAAAGACCTATGACGAAAATTACGAGCCACCACGTAGCATCACCGATTACAGTAATAATCCGAAATGTATCAATAAATAAATAGGTCCGATGTTGGTCTATCAAAAGTGCTAGGTTTCGTTCGAAAAAAAAACCAATGAAAATTATAAATACGATTACAAAAAAGAGTGTTAGACCCAGCGGTTGGTGCCTAATGATCTGCAAAAACTTTCCAATTTTAGATTCATTGTTTAACATAGTCGCCTACATTATTTAAACTCTATCGAAGAGCAGAAAAAAATAAGAAGACTGATAGCCCGGCCTTTCGAGTAGTTAAATGAGTTTATTTCTTCTATCTTTTCAATAGAAACGTTTTTATTTGATAAGCGATCTAGAAATTCATCTAAATTTGCCCTGGTCACAAGTGCATATGAATAAGGGTTGTTTAAAAGGGCTTTTACACCTTCTTCTGGGTTGACTAAAGCAGTGCTGCTACCATTGTAAAAGACCAGACTCGGCTCGTGGTATCCTATAGCGACCAGAGGATACTTACCTTTGCTATGTTCCTCTATAATTTGAGCAACTTGCTTAGATGGAAAAAGCCATTTTAAATCTGGAATTGACCATTGTAGTACTGGAATAAAGAAGAGCCCTACTAAAGCTACTGAAACTGAGAGTGAAAGGACATATTTCTGAAATAAGAATAATGCATAAGCAACGATTAGAAGAAAAACAAACATCAAGCTATTAATAATGGCTGCAAAATTTAAAACCAAAAAATCTATTTCGTTTAATTTTTCAAAAATTAACTCCGGGGTTGCAACAAGTTCTGGGGTCAGTAATTTGGTTTGCTGTAAGAAATTAGAAACGAGTAAAAAGCTGAGGCCAACTACAAACCAAATGACCCCAATGATTGCCACTTCTATGGTGCTTAAAGAGACAGTTGATTTGTTACCCTCTTCTTTTGCGACGTTTGTCATCCAATAAGAAATTATAATTGCAATTGCGGGGTAGAGCGGTAACACGTAGTGTGGAAGCTTCGTAGGGATGATTTCGAGCATCACCCATGTTGGAATAACCCAAGCAAAAAGAAATTTTATGGTGTTTGTTTTTCTTGAATTAATGGCAAATTTTAATGCTGGATAAATAAATAAAGAACTTGGCCAAAGCGTAATTAGCGCAAGTAATAAATAATAGCCAGGAGGGAGGCCATGAGATTCTACCCCGCTAAGTAATTTTGGTAGCAAATCTTGCCCTAGAGAGGATTGTAAAAATTCCCCTGAAGATTGTACCTGGATTGAAATTATCCACGGTAGGCAAATGCATGCTACTAGAGAAAAGCCTGAGAGAGGTCTTAGCTTTAACAGCCATTTTATTTCTCGATCGATAATGGAAACGACTAACACGGTCAGGAAAATCACTAAAGGGGTCACTGGACCTTTGATCATAACTCCGAAACCAATACCTCCCCATAAACATAACCAATTTAGCCAACTTAAATGGTTTCTGTAGGTGCTTATTAGACCGAATTGTGCGATGACCACAGACGCTAGAAGCAATGCGTCACTTTTGGCCATATGGGCCTCGCCAATTAAAAGAGGGGTTGATGAGAGTATTATGGCAGCAATTATTCCGCCTGGCGGAGGCAAAAAAACGTTAGCTAAGAAGTAAGTTCCAATAACCGCAATTATAGCTGCTAGTAAGGATGGAATTCGGTATGACCAGATTTCTTTTAGTTTAGAAGGCGATAACAGATTAACGCTGGCTGCCTGAAGCCAATAGGTCCCAGCAGGCTTTTTGTATCGAGGTTCTTCTTGAAAACGAATATCTACAAAATTACGGCTCTCTAGCATCTGTTTGCTGGCTTGAGCAAAACGAGCTTCGTCCCGGTCCAAGGCTGGTATCGTGAATAAGCCTGGGAGGTAAAAGGACAAGCAAATCAATATTATGAGGGTGACATTTTTGAAATGCACTGTCTTAACTCTTTGTCGATGAAACTTCGGTTGTCACGATAGACTGCCTATCTAAAATTTTACCTAAAACTGGTTTTCAAAAAAATATAATATTCGGGTACGAAAGCGGATGGAAGTGCTTTAGGTAAGTGCCCTATGGCTATTTTAAATCTTTTAATTGATTCTTGATTATACTTCTAGCAGGCGCATTCGGGCCCATTTTTTCGAGGAGTTTGCCCCATAGTTTTCTAGCTGAGGAATTATCGCCTTCGGCTTTAGCCAGCAACCCTCCAAAGTAGAGCGCTTCCGGGTGCTCCGGTGCTTGCCTACGTATCCTTTCCACGACAACTCTGAATTCTGCTGTCGCGCTAACGTTGGGTGATCCTTCCGGGAAAAGCACTCTTGCTAATTCTAATTGAAGGTCTATTCTTGTTGGTGCAAGATTTGCTGCCATTATTAAAGCTTGTTTAGATTTTTCTGGCTTACCCAATACGTTGTAGGATCGACTTAAACGAAGCCAGCCGTTGAGGTCATTGGGGTTATCTTTTAGTTTCGCAGCTAAACCGTCAACCATATTATTAATCATGTCTTGGCGATCGCTCTTAGATAAGGTTTGGGCAGCACGAATATCTTCCGACGTGGGACCTTGGAAGCCCTCTTTTAATATGGATGGCTTAGCAGTGTTTTCACTGGATGCGGTGGATTTTTGATTCGCCGCAAGTTTCTGCTTAGGTTCACTTGTTTTAATCCCTAAGTCTTTGGTCGCTTGGTCGATGCGTGACGTTAACATTTTGCGCCAGGGTGCATTTTGAGGTGTTTCGTCAAGGAGAGTGGTCCATTTTTGAAGCGCTAGCTCAATTTTTTCCTGTTGATAGTCAGCTAGCCCCAGATAATAACGCACTCTTGGGTCTTTAGGGATACTTTTGGATATTAGCTTGAATTGCTTCAGTGCCTCCCGTGAGATGCGCCCTTGGGCTGCCAGAACAAGTGCTTCAGCATATGTTGCCCGGAGTTCTAAACTACTTGGAAATATGGATACAGCTTGCCTCAGTGAATCAGAGGCTGCCTCATATTGCTTTCTTATCAAAAGGGTTCGTCCCAGTAGTTCCCAGTTTTGAAGGTCCTTAGGATTAACCTTAAGTTTCTCCTGCAGATTAGTGATCATGTTGTCTATTCCGGCGTGTTGCTCGTTCGGTTTTTTTCCCTGGGAGGTGGTTTTTTCGACTGTCTTCGGAGTTGCCAGGTCTGCTCTTATTGATAAAGGAACATCTAGATGTCCCGGTGACCCAAAGTTGGCGTAAATTCCAATGGTGGCGGAAGGTATTAAAAAAGAAGCAACCAGCGTAAAGATAACATATGTTGATGGTGTTAATTGTTTGGATTGCTTTCGTTGATTAGCTTCTACATTCTCTGTTAAAATTCTTCGCTGGATTTCTGTTTTTATCGCGTCTAACTCTTTAGGGTCGACACGTCCAAGCTGAAAGTCCTTATCAACTTCGGACAGTTGATCCGTATATACTTTCAGATTGTAATCAACGTTAGTTTCCCGAACCTCTTTTTGCCTAAGAAGAGGCCAGATGACCAAAATTACACATATTAATGTTAAAAGGCCCGCAATACCCCAAAATAACATAATTAGGTTTTATCTTTCTGTTCTAAAAGTTTTGAAAGACTTACCCGTTCTGCTTGGCTTAGTGGTTTTTCAGATACCCGACGTTTACTTTTGTTCATAATAAGCACAGTCATTAATAAACCAACTATCAAAAATATTAGTGGTCCATACCACAATACATAGGTTGAGGGTTTGAATGGTGGATTGAGCAAAATAAAGTCCCCATATCTGTCCACTAGAAAATCAAAAATTTCATCGTTAGTGGCTCCCGCTGTAAGTTTTTCGCGTACGAGAACTCTTAGATCCTTTGCTAAAGTTGCATTACTATCGTCTATAGATTGGTTTTGGCAGACTAAACACCTAATGTTTTGGCTCAACATGCGAGCGCGTTCTTCCAGCAATGGATCAGCAAGCCTTTCATTTGGCTGTACTGCCATAATCGGTTGAACATAAATTAGGTAGCTAAGCACAACCAAACTGAGTGCTTTAATTCTACTCATCTTTATTATTTCTTAGTAGTTGAATAATTGGCATCAATTTTTCCTCGAGTACTCTCTCTGTTAAAGGGCCCACGTGCCGGTAACGAACCTTACCTTCTTTATCAATTAGATACGTTTCTGGGACGCCATAAACCCCCCCAATCGATAGCAGCACGCCCATCTCTGTCAGCAACGATCCTCTCAAATGGATCGCCAAGCTCGCTTAGCCAACGTATCGCAGCCTGAGTTTGGTCTTTATAATTTATACCGAAGAGCCTAACAGTTTTTTCTTCTGAAATCTTCATTAAGATATCGTGTTCAACTCGGCATGGTCCACACCAGGAAGAGAAAAAGTTTACAAGGGTCTCGCCTCCCACCAGATCCCCGTGATCGAAACCTCTTTTATTTTTGAACAATGGTGGCAATTTGTTTTCGGGAACATCTTTATCAACTAGCGCAGATGGTATCAGTTTTGGGTCACTTTTTTTTACTATAGGAATCGTAAAGTAAGTAATTACGCCAAAAAAAACGAGTAAGGGGAAAACAAAGATGGTTTTAGCCATGTTCGGCACCAAGCTCAGCTCTTTCATAGTTTCCGATCTTCTTTTCTGGCGCTCCGATGCGAAGTCGTCTATCAGTAAGGGAAATAACCCCGCCAAGTACCATAAGTAAACAACCTAACCATATCCAAGGAATAAGTGGATTATGCCAAATACGGAGCACCCAACCATTGCGTTTATCACCTTCTCCTATTGTTGCATATAAATCTGCCACCACTGTGCTATAGATTGTGGCCTCTGTAGTAAGCATTTGCTGAACCGGATAAAACCGTCTTTCGGGATATAGGTTCGCAATTGTCTTAGAACCTTTCGTAACGAGAATATGTGCTCGTTCAGTTTCATAATTTGGACCCTTAAGGCGTTCTACTTTTTGAAGCTTTAAGTTGAATCCTGCAATTTCCGTTTGGTCCTTCTCCTTCGCATTAAACACCACTTCGGATCTCCAAGCGCTATCAGCAGAGGCACCACAAACAAAAATAGCTATCCCTAGATGAGCGAGGGTCATTCCGTATGCTGATCTTGGAAGGCCCCTGGCCCGCAAAAGTGAGTTAAGTAAAGGAATTTTAAATAATAGGATGCGGTCTGCGAGTTCCTTTAGAGCTCCGCCTCCTAACCACCCCGCAATAGCGAAACCAATTATTGGCGTAAAGGGTTTGTCACTATTTAGCAGCCAGAACAATATCCCAAGACCCCCAGAACATATTGCTGCAACCCAAAGTCTTGACATCGCAGAAGCTAGATCACCTTGCTTCCAACTAAGCATCGGTCCGATAGCCATCAAAAGTAACAGGGGGATCATAATTGGTATAAAGGTAGCATTAAAAAACGGCGGCCCAACCGAAACTTTTTGTCCTGTCGTTGCGTCCAAAAAAAGTGGGTACAGGGTACCTAGAAATACAGTGGCAGTAGCAACGGAGAGCAGAAGGTTATTCATTACAAGTCCACCCTCTCTGCTAATGGGCTGAAAAAGACCTCCTAACGCCATTTTTGGTGCACGGATAGCAAATAGAATAAAGGCTCCCCCTACGAAGAAAGCCAGAATGGCAAGGATAAAAAGGCCTCTTTCCGGATCAACAGCAAAAGCATGAACGCTTGTTAGAACACCAGAACGAACTAAAAATGTACCCATTAGGCTTAGCGTGAATGCAAGAATTGCTAAAAGAATAGTCCAGCTCTTCAATGCATCCCTTTTTTCAACCACTATGGCTGAGTGTAAGAAAGCAGTGCCTACCAACCAAGGCATGAAACTCGCATTTTCAACAGGATCCCAATACCACCATCCACCCCATCCTAATTCATAGTAGGCCCACCAACTTCCTAGTGTGATACCGGCTGTAAGTGATGTCCAAGCTAAAAGAGCCCATGGGCGTACCCAGCGTGCCCATGCTGGGCCAATATTTCCCTCAATAAGTGCCGCAATTGCAAAAGAAAAGGTTATTGAAAAACCAACATAGCCCAAATAGAGCATTGGTGGATGAAATGCTAACCCCGGATCCTGTAACAATGGGTTTAAATCACGACCGTCTAAGGGCGCAGGATTTAAACGCAAAAAGGGGTTAGAAGTAGTTATGATGAATGCGAGAAAAGCAACACCAATTGATCCCTGGATACCAAGCACCCTTGCACGGAGCGTGGGTGGTAAATTCTTGCCAAAGACAGCTACCGTAAATCCAAAAAGAGCTAGAATTAAAACCCAAAGGACCATTGACCCTTCATGATTGCCCCAGACGCCGCTTATTTTATAGAGCAATGGTTTAAGCGAATGTGAGTTTTCTGCCACATTGACAACGGAGAAATCTGACGTGATGTAGGCATTTGTTAAAGCACAAAAGGCAAATAGTATGGCAAAAAATTGAGCGATAGCTGAAGGTTTGCCTATCTCCATCAAAACCGTATTTGATTTATGAGCACCTATTAATGGCACAACTGTTTGAACGGTTGCCATAACTAAAGCAAGAATGAGTGCAAAGTGGCCGAGTTCAGCTATCAATTTTTATTTTCTCCCTTCCATTTTCCGGCTTTTTTTAAAGAGTCAGCAACTTCTTTTGGCATGTAGTTTTCATCGTGCTTTGCCAAGATGGTTTTAGCGCGGAATATACCTTTAGAAAGATGCCCTTCGGCTACAACTCCCTGATTTTCTCTAAAAAGATCGGGTAAAGGTCCTCGGTAGACTGCAGGGATAGAATGTTTTAAGTCAGTAACTTCGAAGCGCACCGTTATTCCGTCTTCAGATTTACTCAATGATCCATTTTTGACGAGCCCACCAATCCGAATTTGCTTATCAGTATTTATCGACTTTTCTTTTATATCGCTTGGGCTATAAAAAAAAACGAGGGTATCTTCAAATGCAGTTAGAGCGAGTGCTGAAGCAACGAGTAGGGATAAAAAACCTAAACCTATAAATGTTAACCGCCGGCGCGTTGGTGTCATGAATCTTTTTCGACCTTAAAAGTTTTTTTGTCCTGTTCTTGGTTGTTTTTGACGAGTTCACCCAGTTGGCGTTGTGCGATGCGAAAACGAAATAGTGAGTAGGCTAATAACGTGACTAACAATATTGCCGTCGCGCCGTAAGCTGACCATATAAAGTGCTCATACGTATCCATGTCATCATTTGAAGTTTGTTAAATTCCCCAAGTAAACTAATCTAGATATAAATCACTATAAGGCATGTGCCAAGAGTAGCGCGTCGCTTACAGGACAATGCGGCAATCAGCCGCTTTTCAATAACTGTTTGGCCTCAATTCTTTTTTCAATCAATATAGTCCGCATTTTTATGATTAAAATCGAAATAAGGAGGAGCTTGAACCCCAGAGCCATCAATAATAATGGTGTGAGCATAGATATATCTATTGCTGGGGCGTCAAGGCGAGATAAACTTGCAGGTTGATGCAGAGTATTCCACCAATCCACAGAAAATTTTATTATTGGGACATTTACAAAACCTATCAAGGCCAGTACGGCAGCCGCTTTCGAGCCTTTCTCGGGATCATCGAATGCGTTTACCAAAGCCATATATCCGAGGTATAAAAAAAATAGGACAAGAACTGACGTTAAACGCGCATCCCATACCCACCACGTTCCCCACATAGGTTGTCCCCACAGAGCGCCGGTTATTAACGTGATCGCAGTAAATGCTGCTCCTATTGGTGCTAATGATCGTGCTGCTATATCAGCCAATGAATGTTTCCATATAAGAAAGCTAGCGCTAGCTGCGGCCATAAGAGAATAGGTAAATAACGACATCCATGCAGCCGGCACATGAACATACATAATTCTCACTGTTTCGCCTTGCTGATAATCCGCAGGCGAGTCAAAAATGCCAAAATAAAGCCCAAAAAGAAAGCAGACGGCCGCAAATGATGACGTCCAAGGCAGAACCCTGGTGGCTAGTTTTGTAAATTGGGCTGGATTTGCAAATTTATGCATTTCTCAATCCTAGTTAGTTAAATGGCGGAGCGTTGCTGCGGTCGCCCATGGGCAGAATACCGATGATATGATTAACAAGGCGCCGAGTAATTTGACTGCCGATGAAATTTCCATACCTTCACCGCTTGCACTGATAGCTGCAACAGAAAAGATTAGTATAGGAATTATCAAAGGCAATATTATGAGCGAGATTAGCACTCCGGAAAGCCTAGAGCCAAGTACTAATGCTGCTCCAACACCACCCATCAGACTAATTGTGGGCGTTCCAAGCAACATCGTGATTAGCAGCGTTGAGTATGAATCTAAATTCATATTTAGCATAGTAGCCAAAACTGGCGAAATCAGTAGTATAGGAAATCCTGTGGTAAGCCAATGAACGAAGCATTTACCAAGAACAAGTAATTCCAGTGGGTAAGAAGTTAGCATCATCTGATCTAATGAGCCGTCATCAAAGTCTGATTGAAAAACCGCGTCGAGTGATAGCATCGCTGAAAGTAATGCACAAATCCAAATTATACCTCCAGAAAATTGTTGGAGCATACTTGGATCAGGGCCAATTCCTAATGGAAAGAGAGTGACTGCGATAACAAAAAAGAACAGAACCACCCAAGCATCGTTGGCGCTTCTGTAGACAAGGATCAAATCACGCTGGACTAAAGCGAGAAACTTTTTCATTAATATATCCTTCAGAGGGAGTGGATCTCTGCAAAAAACATGTTATCCCTTTCTGCAATTATCAGTTTTTAAAATATGAACAGGACATTCGACCCTTACTTCATCATGACTGGCCATAACTACAATGCCGCCCCTTTCACAGTGATTATTCAATAAAGTGAGTAGGCCCCTAAGGCCCGCCGCGTCCAACCCAACTGTTGGCTCATCAAGTAACCATAGTGAAGCGGGTTTCAACATTAGCCTCGCTAGGGCTAACTTCCGGCTTTGACCAGAAGATAAAAATCGTGCAGGTGAATTTGAAGAAGTAGTGAGATTAAATATTTCGAGGCTATGCTCTAACTGACCTCTTTTGTCTTTATCTCCCAAATGTATTTTCTGCCAATATTTTAGGTTCTCTTTTATTGTTAGGTTTGATTTTATGGCGGTCGAATGGCCAACATATACTATCCTTTCGAAGTGCTCTGATAGATTGTCGTGCACATCGTTATTATTCCAATAAATTTTCCCGGATGTTGGCTTAGATAACCCTGCCATAATTCTTAAAAGCGTTGATTTTCCGGACCCATTTTCTCCATTTAAGAGCAACATACCGCCGGACTCAATTTTGAATTCAAGATTTTTAGCTAAACAGCGGCCACCCCTAGTCACTATTAAATTGGTACCAAAAAATAAATTCTTCATGCGGGTTTTAGCTACTCTACCATTGTCTCGATATCATTATTACTGGTTTTTGCGGTGCTCATGCATAAACAAAATGTTTCATGCTTTAAAGTAACCCTCCTAAAGGCAGCGCTCCAATAGTAATTTGTTATTTGTAACTGATTTTATCATTGGGTTAATAAATTTTCTGAAATTACTTAATAAAATGCAAGTCATGGAAAAGGACACTTGCTTTACGATTGCAGAGTAACCTACTGTTCGTTTGAAAAGTTAAAGAGGAGACAAAATAATGCCCGCTAAACCAGCTTCAGATGCCTTAAAGAGGTTCACGGTGCTAGATCTAACCCGCGTGCGAGCAGGGCCAACATGTGTCCGGCAGTTAGCTGACTGGGGGGCCAACGTCATAAAAATAGAGTTACCGGAGGCTATGGAAAGTGGAAATGGACTTGGTGGCGCCCGGCATGGTCCCGATTTCCTAAATTTGCACAGAAACAAACGTGCTATGACACTTAATCTTAAGGATAGAAAGGGTGTTGATCTGCTAAAGCGGTTAGTGAGAAAAGCTGACGTCATCGTGGAAAATTATCGGCCGGAGGTGAAAGAACGCCTGGGTGTAGACTATGATGTTCTAAGTAAAGAAAATCCAGCACTAGTATACGCGAGTATCTC
>CACITD010000010.1 GCA_902589475.1 uncultured Alphaproteobacteria bacterium
CTTTAGAGACAGAGTTTTCTGCGCCGTACCATGTTTTAATCAGTCTCATGTTAGCAGGAAATATTTTGTTCGGCGCAGCGGCGCTCCCCGCCGGTTATCTAGGTGATAAGTGGGGTGCTATTAATATGATGGTGGTATTTTTCTTTGGAACAGGATTATCTGCGGTACTCGTTGGGCTTGCTGATAATCAGATACAAATAGTTCTTTCTTTTGCACTTGTTGGTTTCTTCGGTTCCATTTATCACCCGGTAGGGATTGCCTGGATAGCAAGAACTATTAAGAATAGGGGTAAAGCACTTGGAATAAATGGTGTTTTTGGCAGTTTGGGCATGGGAATAGCACCCATTATGGCAGGAGCTTTAACAGACGTTTTCTCGTGGCGAGCGGCATTCATCGTGCCTGGAATTTTCAGTATAATCATTGGTATTACACTCCTCATATTTTCTTTGAAAGGTTTAATAAAAGAAAATGAAGTGAAGATGGATAACGAGGAACCTGAAAGCTCGGAAGGTGATATGAGGAGGGGTATATTGTTACTTCTTTTTACAGTTGCCTGCACTGGCTTAATTTATCAAGCGACCTCTTTTATGTTGCCAAAACTCATTGAAATGAGGTTAACCAATTTTGTAGGTGAAGGACTTATTGGGGTTGGGTTAATAGTATCGATAATATACTTTTTATCGGGCGGCATGCAGCTAGTAGGTGGCTGGTTAGCGGATAAATATCACCTTAAGAGAGTTTACCTAGTATGCTGGATTTTCCAAATTCCGCTTCTTGTAATTGCTGGTTTTCTAAATACAGCACTAATTTTTCCGGTTTTAGCGATGATGGTAGTTGCTAACACAATTGGATCGCCAGCTGAAAATAGTTTGTTTGCAAAATACTCGCCTCCTAAATGGCGCTCCACTGCCTTTGGAGTGAAGTTTGTATTGGCGCTTGGAGTTGCGGCTTTAGCAGTGCCTCTTGTATCGTGGGCACATAGATTGGTCGGGGAATTCACTTGGTTGCTTGTAATTTTGGCGGTTATAGCAGGCATCGCGGCGGCCTTTACGATTTTACTGCCGGGAAAAAAAGCTTCAGCGGTTTACAAAGTACCTAATGTTGCGTCGTAATTATCTTTCTTGCGCAGCAAATTCTACCGCCTGCTGCGCTGCTCTAAAGAGGGCACGGGCTTTGTTGATAGATTCTTGATACTCTGCCTCAGGATCACTATCTGCCACAACCCCGCCTCCAGCCTGAACATACATAGTGCCATCCTTCACTAAAGCTGTTCTTAGAGCAATGCACGTATCCATTGTCCCATTAGCTGAGAAATATCCTACCGCTCCAGCGTAAACGCCTCTCCGTGATTTCTCTAATTCGTCAATAATTTCCATTGCCCGAACTTTGGGCGCACCGGAAACGGTTCCTGCAGGAAACCCTGATGCCAGAGCATCAAGGGCATCTAGATCGTCTTGGATTGAGCCTTCGACATGACTGGCAATGTGCATAACGTGCGAATAGTACTCGATCGCGAATTGCTCAATCACTTTGACGCTTCCAATTTTACTTACTCGGCCTACGTCATTCCTTCCAAGATCTAACAACATTAAATGTTCGGCTCGTTCTTTAGGGTCTTCTAATAGTTCCTTTGCAAGAGCTTTATCTTCTTCCGTGTTTGTGCCTCTTTTTCGTGTGCCAGCGAGTGGTCGTAGTGTCACAGTTCCATCGCGTAATGTAACTAATATTTCTGGACTAGACCCAACGATTGAGAACTCATCGAAATCAAAGAAAAATAAATAGGGAGAGGGGTTTAAACGTCTTAATGATCGATATAGCGCCATTGGCGGAAGATCAAAAGGAATTGAAAACCGTTGCGAAGGTACAACCTGAAAAATATCACCTGCATTTATGTAGTCTTTTGCTCTATTAACCATTTCATGGAATTCTTCTCGCGAAGTGTTCGAGAGTGGGCCGTCTATCTGTTTACTTTCAACTAATCGCTCTCGCCTGAATGGTAAGCTTCGTTGAAGGTCTGATACCGCGGCGTTTAAGCGTTCAGTGGCAGCCTCATAAGCTGCCTCTGAGGAAACTCCTGATTTGGGCCAAACTGGTGTAACGAGTGTCACAATGTCCTCGAGTCTATCGAATATACAAATTAAAGACGGGCGTAAGAACAGACCGTCAGGCACCCCCAAGTCGTCGTTATTATTATCCGGTATTTTTTCGCTTAAACGGACAGCGTCATAACCCATATAACCAAAAAGGCCTGCCGCCATAGGCGGTAGTCCTTCAGGGAGGTCTATGCTGGACTCAGCGATAAGACTCCGCAAAGAATCAATTGGGCTATCGTTGATTTTTTCGAAAGATTTACTGTCAGTTCTCGCTTTGCGGTTTATGAATACGTCTTCACGAGAGAATTTCCAAATTAGGTCGGGGTTCATTCCGATTATTGAAAATCGCCCTCGGACCTTTCCTCCTTCAACTGACTCTAGAAGAAAGGTGTTCGATCGTCCGTCTGCTAATTTTAACATTGCAGAAACTGGGGTCTCAAGATCAGCGACTAAGGTCGTCCATACAACTTGAGCGGTATCTTTTTGATATGATCTTGCGAAATTGTCAGCGGTTGGACTATAGCTCATTCTGGGTTCACTAGTTTTTCTATATAATTCTGATTTATCGAGACATTAAACTTCTTTTTCAAAGCAGTATGAATGCCCTCCAAATAATCTTGTTCAATCCCTGAAATTAGCTCTTTTTCAAGAGATAACCACGCTTCACTTTTCTTATTCATTTTTGCGGGATCTATCTTAACAACTTCTACAACATAGACATTTGTCCCGTTATCTGCGATGCCAATGTCATTTCTACGTAATTCAAAAGCAATTGATGCTAGTTCGTTAGGGTTATATTTAGCTTCGATGCCTTCACCAAGTCGCGTAAAGGGCCCAATCTGTAGTTGTTGGATCCCAGACGTTTCGGCTGCCCTGCTCAAACTCCCCATACTCCGGCTCTTTCCGGCAAAATCTTTTGCTTTTTTCATTAAAGCCTTTTTCTTCTCTGCTGCTTCCCAAACCTTCTTAACTTCGACTATTACTTCGTTAAAGGGCCTCTGCCGGGCTTTGGTTTCGCTTTCAATTCTGACTATAAAATACCCACCATCTTCGCTCTCCAACAATTGGCTTTGTTCTCCTACAGGTGTGTCGAAGACGCTTGACAAAAACTGTTTTTGCGCCGTAATCCCGCCGATAATAGTTCCGTTTTCGCTTTTCCCATTATTATCAATTGATTTTAATTTGGATGAGAGAAAATTAATTTCCCTGGCAGCTTGTTCTATCGATGCTCCACCCGCCAGGCTATCTTCAAAAACATTTGTTAGATCAAATATATTATCTAGGGCCTTTTCGTTTGAAAGCTCGTTTCTAAGTTTTTGTCTTACCGCATCTAACGGAGTAATGACTTCAGGGGTGTCTTTAAAAGGAAAGAAAACTTTCCATCCAAATGAAGTTTTAATTAAAGGGCTTATTTGTCCGACTGGTGTCTCAAATGCAGCCTTTCTCTCGTTTATATCGATAAAATCTGACTCTGTAACGTCTTTCATTTCTATTACATTAGCTGTTTTATCTATCTCAGAAATGCGCGTGGTGACTTCCGTTGTTGAAAGAGCAGAAGTGATTGAATTTATAAATTTTTGAGCCAACTCTTCCTCGGAGAATATCAATTGTTTGAGGTCACGAGACGCAGGTGTAGTCAACTCATCCCGTCGGGCGTCATACTCTTCTTCCAAGGTTTCTTTCGAGATCATAATGTCTTTTGCTATTTCTTTAGGATCAATGTGTACGTATGTCACTGATCTGTATACGGGAGCCATGTATTCTGATTTAGTATCATCGTATAATTTTCTAAGATCGGACTCTTTGTGATTTGGCAAACTTAAGATGCTTTCGTCAGTAAACTCGGCAATGTTGACTGTTCTTTTTTCATTTCGATAGTTAAAGATTTTTTCCACTAATACAGCTGGAGGTGACACGCTGCCAGCTACGGCTGATATTAGCTGGTTGTTCCTCATCTCCTCTCGAAGTGAAGAGAAAAAATCAGCTTCAGTAAGGCCAGAGTTGAATAAAGCTTGCCTAAGTAATTCAGGATCAAATTTACCACCGCTGTCACGAAAAGATTCTGATCTTCCAACCCATTTTTTTAATTGAGTGTCTCCATACGCTAAATTTAGGTCTAGAGTCTCTGCGGACAGTAGTCCATTTCTTATTATTGATTGCTTTACGGACTCTATTATTTGAGGTTTTACTAGCTCCTCATATTCTGGTGGTAAACGCATAGCTCTTCGCGCTTTTTCGTATTCTGATAGAAACTCGTTAGCGTTATAATCTTTATCCCCAATACTTATAACAGCTTCACCGTCCTTGTTCCCTAGAAAAATGTCGCCTATTCCCCATATCGCAAAGCTAAGGATTAAAATACCAAATAACACTTTAATAAATATAGAGGTAACTTTTGATCTTATGAATTGTAACATATCAAATGCTTTTCTGCTTCAAGGTAATAACACGTTATTTAGGCAACGTTACTTATGCAACATCATACGTTCCGATGTGATGATACTGCAACTTGCTTTTAATTAAAAAACTGGTTCTATTTAACCTATCAAAGTTGGGGTGTGTATCAAATATCTCAGAAATAGTTAAGTCTTGTTGTTCTAACTGTTAAAAGGAAGTCAAAATGGCAACGCCTCCAATAATAGCCGGCAATTGGAAGATGAATCTTTTGTTAGAAAGTTCAACAAAACTTATCTCAGACTTGAAGAAAGGTGGCATATCGAAATCTAGAGCGAGGGTAATCGTTATCCCTCCTGCTACCTTGCTCTCGTCTATTGCAGATCAAATAAAAAATACCGGTATTTTTTTAGGCGCCCAGAATTGTCACGAAGAGTTAAAAGGGGCATTTACCGGGGAAGTTTCAGCGGAGATGCTAGCAAGTGTTGGCTGTAATTATGTAATCTTGGGTCACTCAGAAAGAAGAACGCTTTTTGGGGAGACGAATGCTCAGATTAAGGCGAAAATGTCATCAGCTATTAAGTGTGGTTTGACCCCCATTGTTTGCGTTGGCGAGAACCTAAGGCAACGCGAAGCAGGGGGGGCTATGGATACAGTGGGAAAGCAATTAGAAGAATGTCTTATAGATAAAGTAAGTAAAGATAATTGTATCATTGCGTATGAACCCATATGGGCTATTGGAACCGGTCAGACTGCGGAGCCAGACGACATTGAAGAAATTCATAGTCATATTCGAAATACTTTAAAAGCTAAAGAGCCTAACACTGACGGCATCCCAATTTTGTACGGAGGGTCTGTAAAACCAGAAAATGCTTCAAAAATTTTGGTGTTGCCTGATGTTGGGGGTGTACTTGTTGGTGGTGCTAGTCTCAATCCAAAAGATTTTTTGGCTATCATTGACAAAACTTCAGGGAAATCGGAGTAAAAGATATAATTTCCCTGGCAATTTTCTTGATAGACGTTTAAAACATCTACACTTTTGGAGTATTTTTCCGAGAAAGGGCCACGCCCAGAATGACTGAAGTTATCCTCGCTATACATCTAATGATTGCAGCGGCGTTAGTCGCTGTTGTCCTGCTTCAACGGAGCGAGGGAGGCGGGCTTGGAATAGGTGGGGGCGGAAGTGGTGGTATGGGTGGATTTATGTCTGCTCGAGGCACTGCCAATCTATTGACGCGGGCTACAGCTATTTTGGCCGCATGTTTTTTTGTTACAAGTTTGTCGTTAGCAATAATAGCCGATTCGGGCCGCCCAAAATCTTTAGCAGATGAAATAAAGAAGGAAGAAACAAATAAAATACCGAAAGCACCTCAAGCGCCAATGTCAAAGTAATCAGTTTATCTTTGTAAAAAGTTAAGTTTGGTTGGGCGGCAGCTGCACTAAAAAAATAAAAGTTTTTTTAGTGTGTTACATCTGAAGTTTTTCAGATATAAAAATGTTCCATGTCTAAGTTTATTTTCATTACAGGTGGCGTGGTTTCTTCTCTTGGAAAAGGTTTAGCCTCAGCTGCGTTGGGGACCCTGCTGCAGTCGCGCGGATACAAGGTGCGTCTTAGGAAACTTGATCCGTATCTTAACGTTGATCCAGGGACAATGAGTCCTTACCAGCATGGGGAAGTTTATGTAACAGACGATGGAGCTGAGACTGATCTTGATTTAGGACACTATGAGCGTTTTACAGGTGTACCAGCGAAAAAATCCGATAATGTTACGACTGGGCAACTCTACATGGATGTTTTGTCTAGAGAGCGGCGGGGAGATTACCTAGGGGCCACTATACAGGTGATTCCCCATGTAACCGACGCAATAAAAGAATTTGTTAAAAGTGATATATCGGACGAAGATTTTATTTTATGTGAAATTGGTGGCACCGTGGGGGATATAGAAAGCTTACCTTTTTTAGAAGCTATAAGACAACTGGGGAATGAATTAGGCAGAGAGAGATCGCTTTTTGTTCATTTAACTTTAGTTCCATTTATAGCTTCGGCTGGTGAACTGAAGACAAAACCAACCCAGCATTCGGTAAAAGAATTACAGAGTGTGGGCATTCAGCCTGATATTTTGCTATGTCGATCAGAGGTAGATATCCCGGCTGAGCAAAGAGGAAAGATAGCGCTATTTTGCAATATTAGGCCCGACGCTGTCATCGCGGCGTTGGATGTCGGATCAATTTATGATGTCCCTTTGAGTTATCATGAACAAGGTTTTGATACTGAAGTTTGTAGACACTTTGGTCTGTTGGAAAAAGAGGTCGGTCCAGACCTTGGTGTTTGGCAACGAATTTCAGATATTGTGGCAAAACCAGAAGGTAGTGTGAAAATAGCCATAGTTGGAAAGTACACGAGCCTATTGGACTCGTATAAGTCACTTGCTGAGGCGCTCACTCATGGCGGAATAGCGAATAAGATCAAAGTAGAGTTAGTTTGGATAGACTCTGAAATTTTTGAAAGTGAAGATACGGTTCAGCATCTGGAAGGGGTTAATGGTATTTTAGTCCCGGGTGGTTTTGGTGAACGAGGGGCTGAAGGTAAAATTTCAGCAGTTAAATTCGCTAGAGAGAGACATGTACCGTATTTTGGGATTTGTTTCGGTATGCAAATGGCCGTTATTGAAGCGGCTCGAAGCTTAGGTGGTTTTAAAGGTGCCGGTTCATCAGAGTTTGGAGAATGTGAACAAGCAGTAGTTGGTCTTTTAACGGAATGGGTTAAGGGGAATGAAAAGGAAGAGCGATCTCTTAAGGATGACTTAGGAGGTACGATGCGGTTAGGAGCTTACGAATGTTTGCTCGCGAAAAATTCGAAGGTTCGAGAAATTTATGGTTCTGAAAAAATATCTGAGCGGCATCGTCATCGTTATGAAGTCAACATCGATTATCGGTCGGACCTAGAAAAAGCCGGATTAAATTTTTCTGGTATGTCTCCCGATCAGAGGCTTCCGGAAATTGTGGAAATTCCAAATCACCCTTGGTTTGTTGGCGTGCAATTTCATCCTGAATTGAAATCGAAACCATTCGATCCCCACCCACTTTTTACAAGCTTTGTTAAGGCAGCAATACAGCAATCTAGGTTGGTCTGATGTCAGGTGGTCGTTACAAGAAGATTGATGTTGGGGGTTTTACGATTTCAAATGACAAACCCTTCGTTCTCATTGCAGGTCCATGTCAAATAGAAAGTGAAAATCACTGTCTCTTTATAGCGGAAAAATTGGCCGAAATCTGTTCAAAATTAAATATACCTTTCATATTCAAAGCCTCATATGACAAAGCGAATAGAACGAGTGTTTCCGGGCAGAGAGGTGTTGGTCTGGAAAAAGGAATAGAAATACTCGCTAAAATAAAAACTGATATAGGTTGCCCTGTTCTTACTGACGTGCATGAGCGTGAACAATGCAAGTTAGTTTCAACGGTTGTTGATTTGATACAGATACCGGCATTTCTCTGTCGGCAAACAGACTTAATCCTTGAGGCGGGTAAAACTCGGAAAATTATAAATATAAAAAAGGGGCAATTTTTAGCGCCTTGGGATATGGGTAATATTGTTGAAAAACTGGCCTCGGTTGGAAATTATAATGTATTGTTAACCGAACGAGGCACTAGCTTTGGTTATAATAACTTAGTGTGCGATATGCGTTCTTTGACACAAATGGCTGATACGGGTTGTCCGATCGTTTTTGACGCAACGCATTCAGTCCAGCAACCAGGGGCGTTAGGCGGCGCAAGTGGGGGAGATAGATCTTTTGTACCGGTGCTTGCTAGGGCGGCAATAGCTGTGGGAGTCGCTTCTTTGTTTATAGAGACGCATGACGCTCCTGATAAAGCACCGAGCGATGGTCCGAATATGTTGCGGTTAGATGATATGGAACACGTGCTAAGTCAACTTAAAAAAATTGATGAAGTCACCAAGGCTAGTCTCTTCGGCAAGCGATAACTTCGATGTGTTTAGTAGCAATTGGACGATTGCTTTTATTGGTTTTATCACGGAAGCCATTGTAAATTCTAAGTTTAAATTTGTTTAGTGGATAAATTAAGATGACAGCTATAATTGATATAACAGCGCGAGAAATTCTTGATAGCCGTGGTAATCCAACAGTTGAAGTTGATGTCACCCTAGAAGACGGAACGGTTGGCCGTGCTGCAGTACCTTCTGGTGCATCGACAGGAGTGCATGAAGCTCTTGAACTGCGTGATGGAGATCAAAGTCGCTATTTTGGAAAGGGCGTTTTAAAGGCTGTTGAATCTGTAAACGGCGAGATCTTTGATGCAATTTCGGGTCGAGATGCAACTGATCAAAAAGCGTTGGACCAGACGCTTATAAATTTAGATGGAACGCCAGATAAGTCGAGATTGGGGGCAAACGCTATTCTTGGGGTCAGTTTAGCTCTCGCAAAAGCGGCAGCTATTTCAAAAAAAATGCCATTATATAGGTACATCGGTGGTGTAGCTGCCTGTGTTCTTCCAACACCAATGATGAATATTATTAACGGTGGGGCTCATGCTGATAATAATCTGGATTTTCAAGAATTCATGATCATGCCAGTCTTAGCAAATAGCTTTGCGGACGCAGTTCGTTCCGGCGCGCAAATTTTTCATGCGTTGAAATCCCTTTTGGAGAAGAAGGGACATAGTACAAATGTTGGTGATGAAGGGGGGTTCGCTCCTAACTTGCGAAACACTAAAGAGGCTTTAGATCTTGTATTAGAGGCAATTGAAGCTGCAGGATTTAACGCAGGCACAGACATTTTAATTGCGCTCGATGCAGCCTCGTCTGAATTTTATAAATCTGGAAGGTATCATTTAGTAGGCGAGGACAAAAAATTTAATACGTCCGAAATGATAGCGTTTTACGAGCGGCTTTGCGCTGAATATCCGATTATCTCTATTGAGGACGCACTTGCTGAAGATGACTGGGATGGTTTCGTTTCTTTAACTAAGGAATTAGGTGGAAAAATACAAATTGTTGGTGATGACTTGTTTGTGACCAACACACAGCGCCTTAAAAAAGGGATTGAAATGGAAGCGGCAAACTCAATTCTAATAAAATTTAACCAAATCGGGACTCTTACGGAGACATTAGACGCAATATCTGTTTCAAAAAGAGCTGGTTACTCTACAGTTATATCACACAGATCAGGCGAGACAGAAGATACAACAATCTCTGATTTATCAGTTGCAGTTAACGCGGGCCAAATTAAAACAGGCTCACTCTCGCGTTCAGACAGAACCGCCAAGTATAATAGGCTTATTCAAATTGAAGAAGAGTTAGGAAGCACGAGCACCTATTATGGTGGGGATTTTTTACCAAAAAAGTGAGTCATTAATGCAACAGTTTTTAGCTGTTTAAAAATTTTTTTAACGATTCGCATTAATAATGATTACGATTCCTGTTTTGTTCACGTTGACCCATTGATTCGTCGGTGATTCACTCCCGTGCATGGAGGGATGAATGTCGTCGTTAAGAGAACTAAGAGCTAGGGCGAGAGTTAGTTATGGTGTGATTGCCGGGATCCTGATCTTTATATACTTCATTTATCATTCCGTTGAAGGTGATCGAGGCCTCTTAGCTCTAAATAATGTGAATGTTCGAATAACAGAAGCAGAGAAAAAATTAGCTGAGTTAGTTGTTGTACAAAGAGAGCTAGAGGGAAAAGTGATTAGGTTGACGCCATCAAGTTTAGATGCTGACTTTCTAGAAGAGCGCGGTCGAAAGATCCTAAACTTCGGACATAATAGCGACATAGTTATTCTCATAGAAAATAAACGTAAAAAAAGTTAAGTCATTTATCCAGTCATATTACCAGTAAAGTTTGCAATATAGAATTTCACGTGGATTCAAGGATCTAGTTTGCTTGAAAACAAAGTGAATTTGTCTTACTTTAATTTGTCTAGATCGTAACTCGAGTTGTATCGCTAGTGTAACTAAACTTCTTTCTGAGGTGTCCATGGCAAGATCGTCGAAAAGCGCCACCAAACAACGCTCTTCAAAGTCACAGCAAGTAAAGAGCGCAGTTAGAAATAGCATTAACGGTAAATTAAAAGATGAATTACTCTCTTATTACCGGGACATGGTCTTAATACGGCGTTTTGAAGAGAAGGCAGGACAGCTTTATGGCATGGGGTTGATAGGGGGCTTCTGTCATCTTTACATAGGCCAAGAGGCCGTGGTTGTTGGAATGCAGGCAGCCATAGACAGCAAATCGTCAGTTGTAACCAGTTATCGCGACCACGGGCACATGCTAGCGTGTGGTATGGACCCCAATGGTGTTATGGCTGAACTTACTGGACGAGTTGGAGGGTACTCTAAAGGTAAAGGTGGTAGCATGCATATGTTTAGCCGAGAAAAGAATTTTTTTGGCGGTCATGGAATTGTGGCCGCGCAGGTTCCAATCGGCACGGGATTAGCATTTGGTCATAAATACAGGGATGAAGAGGCAGTTTGCCTCACTTATCTTGGGGATGGTGCGATAAACCAGGGACAGGTATACGAAAGTTTCAATATGGCTGCTCTGTGGCAGTTACCCTGCATCTATGTCATCGAGAACAACCAATATGGCATGGGAACTGCGGTTGCAAGGGCGGCAGCAGGTAGAGAACTAGCAGACAGAGGTGCAGCATATGGTATACCAGGTGAAAAAGTTGATGGAATGGACGTTCTCGAAGTTAAGAATGCTGGAGGACGAGCGGTCGAGCATGCTATTTCAGGAAAGGGGCCATATATTTTGGAAATGACAACATATCGATATAGAGGCCATTCGATGTCAGATCCAGCAAAATATCGTACCAAAGATGAAGTAAATAAAATGCGTCAGGAACGGGACCCAATCGATAATGTTAAGGAAAAGCTTTTACTTGCTGGATTAGAAGAGAAGTCACTTAAAGATATAGACGCATCAATCAGGAAAATTGTGTCGGAAGCGGTAGAATTCGCGCAAACGAGCCCGGAGCCGGACCCTCAAGAGTTGTACACTGATGTTTTGGTTAATAACTAATGATTACCTTGTCAGAAAAAAAAATAGAAGAGAGCTGGTCGGTCTCTACTTCGCATCGAGGGGATTAAAAGATGCCAGTTGAAATCTTGATGCCAGCACTATCCCCCACTATGACTGAAGGCAAATTATTCAAGTGGTTAAAGGAAGAGGGTGACAGTATAGAGCCGGGAGACGCTGTAGCAGAAATCGAAACAGATAAAGCGACCATGGAAGTAGAAGCGGTAGATAGTGGCATATTGCAAAAAATTTTAGTTGCGGAAGAAACAGAAGGTGTCCCTGTGAATACACCAATTGCCTTGCTTTTGTTAGATGGGGAGGAAGATGGCAGGCAATCAAATAATCAAGGCGATATAGCTCCGCTGGTTGTTGACCGACCGACATTTGATTCATTTGTATCTCAATCCGATGAGGGCAGTCCGCCAAAGGGCCAAGAAAGAGTAGATGTTAATACTCAAACAGTCAGGGAAGCCCTTAGAGATGCGATGGCTGAAGAAATGAGAGCGGACGACTCAGTTTTCGTAATGGGGGAAGAAGTGGCTGAGTACGAGGGCGCTTACAAAGTAACTCAGGGGCTTTTGAAAGAGTTTGGCGACAAGCGTGTAATCGATACGCCTATCACTGAGCATGGTTTTGCGGGTTTAGGTGTTGGCGCAGCATTTGGTAATTTGAAACCTATCATAGAGTTCATGACTTTCAACTTTGCTATGCAGGCTATGGATCAAATAATTAACTCAGCTGCTAAGACTTTATATATGTCGGGGGGGCAAATGGGATGTCCTATTGTGTTTAGAGGTCCCAACGGCGCTGCATCTCGTGTGGCAGCGCAACATTCCCAGGATCTAACCAGTTGGTTTGCCCATTGTCCAGGGCTAAAAGTTGTGGCGCCCTGGTCGGCCGGTGATGCAAAGGGGTTGCTTAAAGCAGCAATCAGAGATCCCAATCCAGTTGTTTTTTTGGAAAATGAAGTTTTATATGGACAATCTTTTGAAGTGCCGGTGGGTTCTGAGATAATTGTACCAATTGGCAAGGCAAATATAGTTTCCAGTGGGACAGACGTAACGATTGTGTCGTTTTCAATAATGGTGGGTAAAGCTCTTGAAGCGGCCTCTCAATTAGCAGATGACGGCATAGATGCGGAAGTAATAGATCTTCGTACGATACGTCCACTAGATGAGGAAACAATCATTAAGTCGGTTGCTAAAACAAACCGTATTGTTGTTGTAGAAGAGGGCTGGCCAACCTGCGGAATAGGCTCTGAAATGGCTGCATTAATGATGGAAAAGTCTTTCGATTGTCTCGACGCGCCGCTGATACGCGTTTGCGGTGAAGATGTTCCTATGCCTTATGCGGCTAACCTTGAAACGCTGGCGCTACCTCAGGTGGCCGATATTGTTAAGGCTGCAAAAAAGGTATGTTATCAAGGTTGAGGAGTTCATTATGTCTATTCAAATACTGATGCCTGCTTTATCGCCTACGATGACTGAGGGCAACTTAGTGGCATGGCTTAAAAAAGAAGGCGATAGTGTTGTATCTGGCGAGGTTCTCGCTGAAATAGAGACAGATAAGGCTACCATGGAGGTGGAAGCCGTGGATGAGGGTGTATTAGGAAAGATACTTGTTCCCTCCGGAACAGAAGGTGTGTCAGTTAACGCTCCTATAGCAATTCTGCTAGAGGATGGCGAGGATATCTCGTCTATAAAAGTTGATATTCAAAGTCCTATTTCAAATAATTCTAAAAGCCCCCAAATGACTCCGGAAAAGATTGAGGCTGCAGTTACAGAGGATGTGTCGACAATAAGTAATGTAACTCCTAGCAATGGAAACGCAACTAATCCAAGAAACCTCTCTGTACCTTTCTCGACAAACAAGAATGATGATCGCATAAAGGCCAGCCCTCTTGCTCGGCGTATGGCTATGCATGCGGGATTGGATTTGGCTAAAATTGCAGGGAGCGGCCCCAATGGCCGAATTATTAAGGCGGATATTGACCAATTTTTATCAGACGGTCAGGATTCGGAGGCTGTCGTGAGTAAGTCGGGTAAAGAGAGAGCGGACACACAGTCTAAGATAAACTATGAAGCGGTCCCAAATAGTGGGATGCGTAAAGTTATTGCTAGTCGTTTGACCGAATCAAAGCAATCTGCACCTCATTTCTATATGACAGTCGATTGTAATATTGATGCATTAAAACTAGTAAGGAAAGAATTGAATGAAAAAGTAGAGGGAACAAAAATATCTATCAATGATCTTATTATCAGTGCGGCTGCGATAGCCTTAAAACGAGTTCCAGAAGCGAATGCATCTTGGACTGAAGAAGCGACACTTTTATATAAATCGATAGATATATCAGTGGCTGTAGCAATCGATGGAGGGCTAATTACCCCTATAATCAAAGATGCCGGTGCAAAAGGTTTACAGCAGATCTCAAGTGAAATGAAAGACCTAGCTAATCGTGCTCGAGAAGGAAAGTTGTTGCCGGAAGAATATCAAGGGGGCACTTTCTCAATATCTAATCTTGGAATGTATGGAGTTAAGGAATTCTCAGCAGTTATCAATCCGCCGCAGGGCGCCATACTGGCTGTTGGCGCCGGTGAAGAACGTCCGATTATAAAAGATGGCGCGGTCACAGCCGCTACATTAATGAGTTGTACTCTTTCTGTTGATCATCGAGTTGTAGATGGAGCGGTAGGCGCTCGTTTCCTCTCAACATTCAAGGGGTTAATAGAAGATCCTCTAACTATGCTGTTATAAAATGAACTATGTAAAGAGCATGCAAGCGAATAATTATGACTAATAGCGAATATGATTTGGTAGTGGTAGGCGCAGGTCCTGGTGGTTATGTTGCCGCAATTAGAGCGTCACAACTAGGGCTTAACGTTGCTATTGTTGAGCGGGAGAGTGTTGGTGGTGTTTGTTTAAATTGGGGATGTATTCCAACTAAGGCATTATTAAGATCTGCGGAAGTAGGGCATTTGCTTAACAACCTTAAAGCATATGGTTTCAGTGCCGATAATATTTCGTTTGATATAGAAACAATCGTTCAAAGATCTAGGAACGTCGCAAAACAGTTATCATCTGGCGTCTCACACTTACTAAAAAAAAATAAAGTTACCCTCATAATGGGATCAGCTTCCCTAAAAAAGAAATCCGGTGACGAATTTAACATCGAAGTTCTTCAGGAAGGCAAAAAATATCTTAACTTGAAATCGAAGAATGTGATTATGGCTACTGGTGCGCGAGCCAAGTTCCTTCCTAATATCGTTCCTGATGGGAAAAGTATCTGGACATACAAAGAAGCTATGGTTCCAAATACTCTACCAAAGTCTATTCTTGTAATTGGCTCGGGAGCTATTGGGATAGAATTTGCCAGTTTCTATAATGATTTAGGGGTTGATATAACGGTTGTAGAAGTTCTCGATCGGATATTGCCAGCCGAGGATATAGATATATCAAATTTCGCAGTCAAGTCATTTGAAAAACAAGGGATAAAAATTAAAACGTCGTCTATGGTAAAATCATTAAAGAGGTCAAACGGTAAAATTAGTGTTCAAATTGAAACAGCGGCGGGCTCAGAAGAAGTTAGCGTGGAGAAGGTTATACTGGCTGTTGGTATTATTGGGAATACAGAAAACCTTGGATTAGAAAATACGTCGGCACAAGTTTCAAATGGACAGCTTGTTGTTGACAAATGGGGAGCTACAAACGAACCGGGGTTATACGCCATTGGAGATTTAGTTGGTGCTCCTTGGTTGGCGCATAAGGCTAGTCATGAGGGTGTGATTTGTGTTGAACGTATAGCAGGTGTAGAAAATGTGCACCCGCTCGATCCTTCAAATATTCCTGGTTGTACTTATTCGCGTCCTCAAGTCGCCAGTGTTGGTTTGACGCAGAAATTAGCAGAGGATGCAGGCTATAAAGTTCGCGTTGGGCATTTTCCGTTTATCGGTAACGGTAAGGCAATTGCTCTTGGTGAAATGGATGGTTTCGTCAAAACTGTTTTTGACGCGACAACTGGGGAATTACTTGGGGCTCACATGATAGGGGCTGAAGTTACAGAAATGATTCAAGGATACACCGTCGCTAGAACTTTAGAAACAACGGAAAAAGAGCTCTTGAATACAGTATTTCCGCATCCTACGTTATCAGAAATGATGCATGAATCGGTTCTTGATGCATTTGACAGAGCAATACATATATAGATCGGTATAGCGCGTGAATTTCGTCTATATACTGCGGTAGATAAATTGTTTCGGGAGTTTGGGAACATTTGCCACGAACGGAGTACTTATGGTCAATAAATTGACAGACTTAGATCTGCGTCAGCAACTTCGGCACCCTGAGAAGGTAAAAAACGTAATAAGCCCAATTAAGAGAAAGCCTAACTGGATCAGGGTTAAAGCACCAAATTCATGCGCTTACCACGAAACGCGCTCACTCATGCGGGAACTGAAACTAACTACTGTGTGTGAAGAAGCAGCATGTCCAAATATTGGCGAGTGTTGGTCCAAGAAGCATGCTACGATGATGATATTGGGCTCGATTTGTACTAGGGCTTGTTCATTCTGCAATGTAGCTACAGGTCGCCCAAGTTCCGTGGATGTTTTTGAACCAGAGAATGTTGCGGAATCCGTCGTGCGTTTAGGTTTAGAACACATCGTTATCACATCTGTCGATAGGGATGATTTAGCTGACGGGGGAGCTTCCCATTTTGCGTCTACTATTAAAGCGATTAGATATTTGTCTCCTGCAACTACAATTGAAATCTTAACGCCAGACTTTTTGAGAAAAGATGGCGCTTTAGAACAGGTAGTGGAAGCTAAACCAGATGTTTTCAATCATAACTTAGAAACGGTACCACGGTTGTACCCTACCGTCCGCCCTGGTTCTCGTTACTTTCATTCGCTTAAATTACTCGAGAAAGTAAAAGAGCTAGATCCAGCTATGTTTACTAAATCGGGGTTGATGGTCGGTTTGGGAGAAAGCTTAGAGGAAGTTTACCAGGTAATGGATGATATGCGCTCTGCAGACATTGATTTTCTTACTGTCGGGCAATACCTGCAACCTTCGGTAAAACACCACCCGCTGGATAGGTTTATAGAACCCCACGAATTTAATGAAATAGAGAGAAGAGCGTATGGTAAGGGGTTCTTATTGGTTTCGGCTTCTCCTCTGACACGATCTTCTTATCACGCCGGAGAAGATTTTAAGGCGCTGCGTGATGCACGGCATAGATCTCTTGATATTAAAGAGAAGTACCGCTCTGCTGAACGCGATATAGAAGTTCCTGCCGGTTAGGCTAGCGGTATTACTACATGACTAAGCACTTCGAGCAAAAGGTTGTACCTTTTACACCCAAACAATTATTTGAGATGGTTTCCGACGTACAGAGTTATCCAAAGTTTTTACCTTGGTGCGTCGGCGCTAGAATTAGGTCAGTGGAGGATGAACTAATTGTGGCGGATTTGATGATTGGTTATAAGTTATTACGCGAAAGGTTTACTTCTCGGGTAAGCCTTGATCGTCAAAATGTTATTATAAGGACCGAGTTCACCGATGGTCCTTTTAACTTTCTTAGAAACCAATGGCAATTTAAACCCTGCCCGGAGGGTTGCCTTATCGATTTTTCGGTCGAGTTTGAGTTTCGTTCTACGGTTCTTCAAAAATTAGTGAGTGTGTTGTTGAATGAAGTAGTCTTAAGAATGGTAAGTGCCTTTGAAAAAAGGGCTCACTTTTTGTACGCTAATTCGACTCAACCAATAGTTCTTAATGAAAAAATAAAGGCTTAAAGCACTTGATTAAAAAAGTGTGTAACAGGTGCTCATGTTCTAATCACTTGATATTTAACTCGCCGATTTTGATCTCTAACGAGATTTATAGACTTTTACCATTTGATCAATCTCATCCTCTCGCTTTTAACAGAATAATGCCGGTGATCGGTTTAGCGAAGAGTCTAAATTGGCTTGATGAAAGTCAGTATAAGGAAAGTTCTGTAGCTTCTGTGGATATGCTGGCGAGGTACCATCATATAGATTATGTCGAGGCAGTATTATCAGCTGAAAATAATAGATGTATCCCAGTTACATTAGGTAAACGCTATAATCTGGGTAGACATGGAAATTCCTACTTTTCAAAAATTTTTACCCGCCCAGCTACCACTGCTGGCGCGAGCATACAAGCGGGTCGGTTGCTTGCCGATAATGAGGAAGGTGTTATCTTCTCCTTAGCTGGTGGTAATCACCACGCGAAAAAGAATCAAGCATCCGGTTTTTGTATTTTTAATGATCCAGTTTTGGGTATTCTCGCTATGTTGGACAATGGGTTAAAAAAAATTCTTTATGTCGACTTAGATGCGCATCACGGAGATGGGGTACAGGAAGCGTTTCAACACGATGATAGAGTCTTTACTATCTCCATACACGAAAAAAATCGTTGGCCGTATACAGGAAAAATTTCAGAGAGAGGTTTGGGAAACATTAGAAATCTTCCTGTTCCGAAAGAGTTGAATGACAGTGAAATGAGTGTATTGATATCGGAGGGCGTGATCCCGCTGGGAGAAGAATTTGAGCCAGATGCAGTAGTTATTCAGTCGGGTGCTGACGCTTTATTGGACGACCCACAGAGTCAATTAAGTTTGTCGAATCAAGCTTTGTGGGATGCAGTAAAGTGTTTAATTAAGTTGTCGTGTCGAATTTTAGTTCTTGGGGGGGGAGGCTATAACCCATGGGCCACGGTAAGAGCTTGGACTGGCATTTGGGGACTTCTTAATAGACAAAATCTAGATGTTGAGCTTCCCTTGGCGGCGATGGGTATATTACGCAGCTTGGAATGGAAGCATTCAAAGGGTCGTAATGTGCCGTATCACTGGAACGCTAATTTGACGGACAGCCCTAATTTGGGTTCCGTAAGACCTGAGATTACGGAGATCATACGCGAGATCAGAAAATGAAAAAACTTCTCCTTTTTTTTTCCTTAATGTATTTGATTTTTCTTCAATGTTCATTTGCTGCTGATTTTAATATTACTAAGATAAGTATTTCGCGCGATGGTTTTCCAAAACATGAATTCATGGTTGAGTTGGCGACGACGGAAAAGGAAAGGTCGCTGGGATTAATGTTTAGAAAGAATTTAGCACAGAATAGAGGTATGCTTTTCATATACAAAAGCGAGCGTGTTGTCAGTATGTGGATGAAGAATACCCTTATACCTTTGGATATGTTATTTCTTGATAAGAACGGTTTTATCACTCACCTCGTTAAACAGACGCGACCCCTTTCGCTAGAAATTATTTCTTCTATCGGAAATGTTTTAGGCGTGCTGGAATTATTAGGGGGTACATCAGAAAAGTTAGGGATCCGCATCGGTGACCGCGTGGAGCACGTAGCATTTGGTTCCTAGTTTTGTTGGAAATAAAACAATTAACCCTTTGTCAAAGTATGGTGTAGCATTAAGTTTTTAAGTTTTATCTGAGAAAATAGAGATGAGTGATCAAGTTGTAAAACGCGTAGCTGCCGATATTGGAGGCACATTCACAGATATAGCTGCAGTGACAGAGGATGGTGAGTTGCTCACTTGGAAATTACCCTCTACCCCTCCAAATTTTGCTGATGCTGTTTCCACGGGTATCGAGGAACTATTTCGAAAACATTCGATAAAACTGTCAGAAATTGACGAGGTTTTGCACGGTTGCACGGTTGCGACAAACGCTATTTTGGAGCTGAAGGGCGCCAAGACAGCTTTGATAACCACTAAAGGTTTTAGAGATGTTTTAGAAATTCAACGAGTCAGAGTTCCCAAATTATATGACCCTCTCTACGAAAAGCCACCTCCATTGGTTCCTAGAAATCTAAGATTTGAGGTCGATGAACGTCTCGACGCAGCTGGTAGAGTAATTCGGGAATTGGATCTTAAACAATTAAATGAGATTATTGAAAAACTAAAAAAGGTGGGCATAGAGGCAATAGCAATTTGTTTTCTGCATTCCTTTGTAAATCCCGCTCACGAAGAAATAGTTGAGGCAATCATCAAAAAAGAGTTTCCGCATTGTTTTGTGTCTATATCATCTAAAATTCTGCCGCAGAAAAGAGAATATGAGCGGACGAGCACTACAGTAATTAACTCCTATGTAGGACCGCCGGTTAGCAGATACCTCTTTGCTTTAATACAAAAGCTTAAGTTATCCAATGTGACTAATAGGCTGACAGTTATGCAGTCTAGCGGAGGTGTTCTCGATGCAGAGTCTTGCCTCGAAAAACCAGCTCATATTGTTGAATGCGGGCCCGCAGCAGGAGTCGTGGGCGCCGAATATATCGCAAAAAAATCCGGCTTTGATAACGTGATCACCTTAGATATGGGGGGCACTACCGCCAAAGCATCTTTAATAGAGGGAGGTAGATACACTCTTGCTGACGAATATGAAGTAGGAGGTGGAATGTCATCGTCCAGCGCATTAGTTGGCAAAGGTGGTTATGCGCTTAAATTACCTGTGATTGATATTGCGGAAGTCGGAGCTGGTGGCGGAAGTATAGCTTGGCTTGATGGAGTAGGTTCTCTTAAGATTGGGCCTGAGAGTGCTGGGGCATTACCTGGCCCAGCTTGTTATGGCCTCGGTGGCGAAAGACCAACTGTGACGGATGCTAATTTGGTATTAGGATACCTAAATCCAAAAGGTCTCGCAGCTGGAACAGTACTGATCGATAAAACAATATCAGAGTCCGCAATCAAAAAAGAAATTGCTGAACCTATGCGACTTGGTTTGTTGGAGGCGGCATATGGCATCCATTCTGTTGCTAACGCCTCTATGATGAGAGCTGTCCGTGCAGTGACAACTTATAAAGGAATAGATCCAAGAGATTTTATTTTGTTTGCATTTGGCGGCGCGGGTGGTTTGCATGCAGTAGAATTAGCAAAGACACTGAAAATAAAGAAGGTTTTGGTGCCAAAAGCTAGCGGCGTTTTTAGTGCGCTTGGGCTTTTGTATAGTAACCTTGAAGCAAGTGAAACAGCGCCTCTCCTTTCTTTATTAGCGGAGGTGCCCCTTCAGGCAGCAGAGCAACTTTTCTTGCAGTTGCAAAAAAAAATAACGAAGACTATTGGAGGAGATGCCGAGAAAATTATGTTTAAAAAGTTTGCTGACCTTAGATTCCAAGGTCAAGCTTATGAATTAAATATTCCTTTTCAAAATAGCTCTCTTAACGAAGAAGAGCTAAAGAATCTTGCTTCGTCTTTTGAAGAAAGGCATTTAACAAGATATGGGCATGCGTTTTCTGGTGAATTTCCGATAGAGTTGGTCAATTTAAGATTGGTGGGAATAAAAAGTACCTTAATGCCCGAACTAACCCATGCAGCAAAAGATACTAAGTGTGAGGCGTGCAGCAGAAAGGCGTATTTTGGACCAGCTATAGGTTTAGTGACTTCTAGAGTGGTATCCCGGGATGGCCTAGAGAACAATGCCATAGAAGGTCCTTTGATTATAGAAGATTATGAAGGTACAGTTGTTGTTCCGCCAGATTGTAAGGCGTGCTTGGATGATATGGGTAATATTATAATAGAGATACCGGATAATTAGAAAATATTGATAGGGGTAACCTTTGCCTAAATACGATCCATTTTTGAGAGAAGTTATTAAGTATGCTTTCGATGCAATAGCCGATAACATGGCTCTCACATTAATGCGTACCTCGCATTCTGGCATAGTTCGGGACTCGCTAGATTTTTCGACAGCGCTGAGTGATGCAACAGGACAGACTATTGCGCAGGGCGTGTGCACACCCATGCACCTGGGCTGCTTTCAAGATGCTTTGAAAAACGTCATTAACAGTTTTAAAGAAAAAATATATCAAGACGATGTATTCATTTTTAATGATCCATTTGCTGCCGCTGGCCAGCATTTGCCGGATATTTACATCACTAGTCCGGTTTTTCGAAATTCACGAATAGTAGCATGGGCAACTGCACTTGCTCATCACTCCGACGTGGGTGGAATTGTGGCAGGAAGTAATGCGTTAGGCGCTTATGAGATATTTCAAGAAGGTCTCAGACTACCTGTAGTAAAATTTCTAGAAAGAGGCGTTCCTAATCAAGCTCTTTGGGACGTAATAACGTTAAATGTTCGAACGCCCGAAAAAGTTCTGGGTGATCTGCAGGCTCAAATAGCGGCTTGTAAAAGTTGCGAAAAGGAATTAGGCGACCTCTTTGATCGGTATGGTGTTGAGACAGTGTTGCAATATGCAGATCATTTACAGGATTATGCAGAAGAACTCACAAAGTCAGAGATCCGTAAAGTTCCAAATGGCATATACAGTTTTACAGACCATATAGATGGGTTAGGAAAGGATCCTCAACCAGTTATTTTAAACGTCGAAGTCACTGTGGAAGACGAGACAGTAATTGTGGATTGGGAAGGAACCTCTAAGCAAGTGCCTGGGGGTATAAACCCATCTTTTCCCTTTACTAAATCTTGCGCTTACGCAGCTTTGAGGTCAATCCTTGATGCAGATATCCCAAACTGTGAGGGTTTTTCTCGGCCAATAACGGTCAGAGCTCCCTTGGGGTCATTACTAAATCCAAAATTCCCTGCACCTTGTGGAGCAAGGGGAATAACAGGCTATAGAATGATCGATTGCTTATTTGGTGCTCTATCGAGTGCGGTACCGGACAACGTTACCGCAGATACTACAGGTGGTTCTACGTTGCCAACAATTTCAGGTTATATAAATGGTAAGGCCTACGTTTTTTGCGAAACGTTTATGGGAACGTGGGGAGGTACTAGTAAACATGATGGGCAAGAAGGGGTGCCACATATGGGGGCAAACCAATCGAACGTTTCGGTCGAAATGATAGAACAAGATTATCCAATTAGAATAAATCAGTATGGTTTAGTTCCTGACTCTGGAGGGGCAGGTCAATATCGGGGTGGTCTAGCATTAATGCGCGAATACGAGTCATTGCACGATGGTGCCCTGTTAAATGTTCGATCTGATAAAAGAGATTTTCCACCGCATGGGCTTTTCAATGGAAAGAATGGTAAACCTTCAAAAAACATTCTAAACCCGGACAGTAAACACAGAATTTTACCGGTCCTGATGACTGAGGTGGAAACACTAAATCGAGGAGATGTTTTTAGACATATCATGGCTGGTGGCGGAGGCTATGGAAACCCTCTAAAAAGGACACCAGAGTTGGTCTTAAAAGATGTGATTGAGGAGAAAGTGACCATTGCTGGTGCAAGAGAGGATTATGGCGTTGTTATAATAAAAAAAGCTGAGGAATTCATAATAGATTCTATTGCGACTAAAAAATTACGTACCCAACATACTATTTAGATAAAATTTTATGGGCTTAATTCTATAACCTGTAAAAATTGCTGAACACGGAATTACAAGATGATTTTATACACAGATGCCACAACGCCATTTGGGCGAAAGTGCGTAATAGCAGCTTTGGAGCGTAAAATTCCTCTCGAGGAACGTTTTATTAAATTATCTGAACCAGGAGATTTTTTAGAGGTTAACCCTTTGAATCAAATACCAGCACTTTTCGTTGAACGTGGGAAGTGTTACTTTGATAGCGACGTAATATTAGAGTATCTGGATACGTTACATGAGAATAGCCCACTGATACCAGAGCTTAATAAATTTGAGTGCAAAACGGCGATCCATCTTGCTAACGGCGTTATTGAAAGTACGTTACTACGGACAATGGAGTTGCGCCGGCCAGAATGCCGGCAAAGCAAAACCTTCGTTAATCATCTGGAGGCCAGAGTTATGCGGGGCATAGACACAATGGAAAAAAAACGTGAGATAACAATAGGTGATTGGCTTAATGGCGAGGAGATAACCACTGCCGTTGCACTTTCTTATGTGGATTTTCGTTTCTCCACGGAGTGGCGAAAAACTGCTCCAAAACTAGAGACTTGGTTTGAAAGAGTCGCTTGTCGAAAATCGATGAAACTTACTGCCCCAACTAGAGAGCGACGTATCACGATGATTGATAAGATACAAGGGTAAAGGCATGAATGAAAGTAATCTATGGTCGTTAAGTGCGACTGAGCTTAGACATGCTTATATGAAGAGAACGCTTTCACCTGTAGAGGTGTTAGAGTCCTATTTAGGTCGCATCACAACATTAAATCCAAAGGTGAACGCTTTTTATCTTTTGATGGAGGAGAAGGCGTTGTTAAGCGCAAAAGAAAGTGAAGAGCGCTGGTTGAACGCTTCACCTTTAGGATTATTGGACGGCATTCCAACCGCAATTAAGGATGGGTTATTCATGTCGGGCATACCCATCTATAGAGGCTCTTTAGCGAATAACGCAAAGTCTAATATTCCAACCACAAATGCGCCGGTGGTAGATAGAATGATCGGTAGTGGTGCGATCATCCTGGGAAAAACGACAATGTGCGATTACGGTATGCTTGCATCCGGCTACAGTTCTAAGTTTGGTCCTACTCGAAATCCTTGGAACCTAGATTTTAACTCAGGCGGTTCTAGCTCCGGTTCGGCTGCTGCAGTGGCCGCTGGAATGTGTCCTGTTGCAGTGGGAACAGACATTGTTGGTTCAATTAGAAACCCAGCATCTTTTTGCGGATTATTTGGTCATAAACCAAGCTTTGGAAGAGTGCCGTTTTATCCTCAGACTAGTCCTGCGGTCTGTGCTGGACCAATTTCAAGGAGTGTGGAAGATATGGCGCTTCTGCTTAATGTTATTTCACGTCCCGATAGCAGAGACCCATCGGCATTACCTTATCATGAGATCGACTACATGGAGGCAATCAAGGGTAATGTGGCAGGACTGAAAATTGGCTTTATGCCCGATATAGGTTTCGGACCGGCGCCAGATGATGAGGTTTTAAAATTATGCTGTGAGGCGGTAAAGTCATTTAAGAAGATGGGCAATCAAATCACTGAAATTAAAGCGCCTTTTTCGCAGGAAGACATAGCCAAAGCTGAAAACTTTTATAGAACACGCGCGTTGGCCGAATTATCTCTGCTGCCCCCTAAAGTACAGGCAAATGGTAAAGTTATTAACGAATGGGCCCAGAAGGCAAAAGATTATAGTGGAGTTGACCATTATAGAGATTACCTTGGAACTCAGGAGCTCCGATCAAGGATGTTTGAGGTCATAAAGGATTATGATTTGCTTATGCTGCCCACAGTCCCCATACCACCATATATGGCGGAGAACCCCGGTTTAGATGATGGAGATATTTTTGCCCCTTGGTGCAATACATTTGTTTTCAACTTAACCCAGCAACCCGCCTCATCAGTACCTTGCGGGAGAACATCTGCAGGGCTTCCAGTAGGCCTTCAGGTTGTTGGTCAGCCTCATGACGACGTTGGGGTACTCCGTATCGCTAAAGCCTTTGAGAATACAGAAACGTTTAAAGTTACAATACCCTTAGATTAGTTCCCCTGTATTGAAATTTTGGTGATTTTTGGTCGAAAAATCCGATGCTCATCTTTACGGATTTGCACAGTTGCTAGTTGCTTACCTGTGTGAAAAGAAATTTTTTAAAATAACCTAACAAAGAAATAAATTTCTAAAACAGATTTCAAATGCGGAGATTGGAGACTTTTTGTTTTGTGAAAGTGTTCTTTGAGTTTATCTAATACTGAATTGTAATGTTTAGGACGGGCAATGTTATGTCGGTTAAAAATGGCTTCATAGACTGTATAGGAAATACGCCACTAATTCGTTTAAATAAAGCATCGGACGTGACAGGTTGTACTATATTAGGAAAGGCAGAGTTTCTTAATCCGGGTGGATCGGTAAAAGATAGAGCTGCACTAGGAATAATTAGAGATGCGGAGAGAAACGGTTTGTTAAAGCCTGGTGGAACGATTGTAGAGGGTACCGCCGGTAATACAGGTATAGGACTAACGCTTTTGGCTAAAGTTCTTGGCTACGAATCAATCATTGTAATGCCAGAAACACAGAGTCAGGAGAAGAAAGACACGCTCCGTTTATGTGGTGCTGATTTGCGATTGGTACCTGCTGTTCCGTATAAGGATCCAAGTAACTATGTAAAATATTCTGAGCGATTAGCAAAAGAACTTTCAAGTTCAAATGGAAAAAGTGTTATATGGGCAAACCAATTCGATAACGTGTCAAACGCCATGGCGCATTATGAAACCACTGGCCCCGAAATTTGGGAGCAAACAAATAAAGAGATTGATGGTTTTGTTTGTGCAGTTGGTTCGGGCGGAACACTCAGCGGTATAAGTAAGTACCTTAAGGAATGCAGTGAAAAAATTCAAATTGGACTTGCTGATCCTGAAGGTTCGTCCCTTTTTAATTACTATACTAAAGGAGAATTGTTTTCTGAGGGTAGTTCAATCTCGGAGGGAATAGGGCAGGGACGCATTACCAAAAATTTAGAACTCGCGGTAATAGATGATTGTTTTCAGATTTCAGATAGAGAGGCTCTTCCTTTAATTTTTGATCTCTTTCAAAATGAAGGGCTTTGCATGGGAGGCTCCACTGGCATAAACATAGCAGGTGCCATAAAGATGGCTAAAAAAATGGGACCTGGGCATACAATAGTAACAATTCTATGTGATTATGGACATCGGTATCAAAGCAAGATCTATAATCCAGAATTTTTGAAAGAGAAAGATCTGCCGGTTCCTAGTTGGCTGAATTAAATAGAGATGCACCACAAATGTTAAATTCAAAATCAGATGCTCCTAGTAATAGCGAGGACGTATGGTTAGCGCTTTGTAACGAAGCAAAACTATGGTCAGCCGCTGAGCCAACATTAGAGACGTTATTTCAAAAAAATATACTCCAGCAAAAATCCTTCCAATCAGCCCTAGTAACTGTAATTTCAACAGAATTGAGTACAGATCACGATGATTACATCGCAATACAAAAAGTAGCTGATGATGCTTTAAACAGTGATCCGCTCTTAGAGAAAGCGGCAACGGCAGATCTTTGTGCAACGATAGAACGGGATCCTGCATGCCATAGTTATTTAAAACCATTTTTGTTCTACAAAGGATTTCAGGCCATTCAAGCGTACCGATTAGCTAATTGGCTGTGGAAAATGGAAAGAACGGTCTTGGCTGAATTTATACAGGGTAGGGTATCCAAAGTTTTTCAGGTAGATATTCATCCTGCTGCAACAATAGGTCATGGAGTTATGGTAGATCATGCGACAGGTGTGGTGATTGGTGAAACTGCAGTGCTAGGGAATGATGTTTCGCTCTTACATGGAGTGACGTTAGGAGGGACTGGTAAAGAACCAGGCAATCGTCACCCAAAGATTGGTTCGGGCACTATGATTGGTGCCGGGGCCTCTATCCTTGGCAATATTACTGTCGGTAAGTCGTGCAGGATTGGCGCTGGCAGTGTTGTATTGAAAGATGTGCCAGACAATACTTCGGTAGCAGGTATCCCGGCCAAGGATTTAGGGGAAGCAGGGAGTGAACTGCCTGCAATTACTATGGAACAGAAATTTTGAGGTAAATAGTTATTGTATCAAGTTGAGAAAACATAAAAAAATTATTTACCCTTGATGTGAATATAATAATGTCGCAACTCCATATTTTAAGTAGTTTTTGGCTAGATTAGGCAGACATATCAATTGAGGTAATATTGGTTTTATATGACGCGAAGGCTTCTAAGCAATTAGACGCTGCTGTACTAAAAACAGGAATTCATGAAGTGTTACTAATGATGCGGGCTGCATCCAGTATCTTCAATGTTGTAGAAAATTTGACAAAGGTAAACCGTGTTATTTCTATAGCTGGTCCTGGGAGCAATGGTGGCGATGCATATGGTGTCGCAATTCTTAGCGCAATAGCTGGAAAAAGCACAAAAATATACTCGATTAGTGAGGTTTCTGGCGAATCAAAAAAAATTGCCGATTTTTGTGGTGAGTTAGGTGTTGTGAAACTTAAATCACTTCCGGAGCCAAGTGAGATATCAAGTGATGACGTTATTATTGATGGTTTGTTTGGATCAGGTTTGAACAGACCCCCAACTGGCTCCTTTGCAGATGCCATTGACTGGATGAATTTATCCCGTCGAAACGGGGCAAAAGTTATCGCTATAGATGTTCCATCTGGCTTAAACGCGTCAAATGGATCCACTCCCGGGGTTGCTGTAAAGGCAGATTTTACAGTGATGTGCTTGTCTTCGAAGCAGGGCTGTTACACGGATAAAGCACCTGATTTATGTGGAAAGCTACTTTTTGCGAACTTAGGAATCGAAAAACCAGAAAACTATACTGATCCAACTGCTTTTCTTATTGAAGGTCCAAACTATGGCGTCATGAATAGACCCCGGGTGGGGCATAAAGGAAGCTACGGCAATGTTTTAGTTATTGGTGGTTGGCCGCCTATGCAAGGGGCGGGAGGCATGGCAGGTTTAGCAGCTTTAAGAGCTGGGGCAGGCAAAGTATATGTTTGCGGTCCCTCATTCCCAGAATGCCCTCTCGAACTAATATCAATCGAGCGGAAATTGGATTGCGTTGACGAAATATTACAGAGTATGGATGTTGTGGTAGCTGGCCCAGGATTAGGTGACGGCGCCGGCGTGTTTCTCGAGAAGATATGGCGCAGTGATCGTCCACTTGTACTTGATGCTGATGGGTTAAATTGGTTGTCAGAAGCTAATTTAGATAAAAGAGAAGCCGAGTGGATAGGAACGCCACATCCAGGAGAAGCGCGTAAATTGTTAGGTGAGAATATAGACGATCGGTTTACTGCAGTGGAGAGGTTACACAATCGTTACGGTGGTCTCTGGGTGTTAAAGGGCGCGGGAACGCTAGTTGGGCCCAATCCCATATATGTAAATCCATTTGCCGATAGTATTCTCGCAACAGCTGGTTCGGGCGACGTGTTAGCTGGCGTTATCGGTGGACTACTCGCTCAAAAGTCCCTGTCACCTGCGCAAAAGGGCGTTTACATACATTCTAAAGCGGCTGAGTTACTTAAAACAGAAGGAAGAACAACCATTGTTGCGACGGATTTATTAGATGCAGTGAGCAAGGCGGTTACCGTCGGCGATAATTAGTGACGCCTTCGCTGACCTAGTATAAATCCGACGGGCGCTCTACAATAGACGATATAGCGTCTTTGATACTGCCGAGGGCTCGTGCTTCTAGTTGCCTCACACGCTCTTTACTGACACCAAATTCCTGACCTAGGGACTCAAGGGTCACTTTCTCATCACTTAATCTTCTGCGTTTAATAATTGTATATTCTCTTGGACTAAGTTCAGCCATAGCTCGTGCAATGATGTCCGCTCTAATCTTGGCATCGGTGCTTCCACTTAAAATGACTTCTGGATTTGGCCGTTCGTCCGCTAAGAGATCTTGCAGCTCAACTCCGCTTTCATCGAATGCAATAGCGTTCAGGGACTGGTCGCTTTTTTCTAACCTTCCGGTCATGTAGTCAACGTCTCGAACAGGAACTTCGAGTTGCTTTGCAATTTCCTCGGACATGTTGTCATACGGAAGTGACAAAGATTGTTCTTCCAATTTAGATTTTAAACGGCGCAGGTTAAAGAAAAGTTTACGCTGAGATGATGTAGAACCTATGCGAACCATAGACCAGTTTCGCAGAATGTATTCTTGAATAGCGGCTTTGATCCACCAAGCGGAATAGGTTGAGAAACGTACGTCGCGATCGGGGTCAAACTTGTCAGCGGCTTGCATGAGACCTACGTTTGCTTCTTGAATCAGATCGCTAACAGGTAAACCAAACTTTTTATATTTGAGCGCAGAGCTCACGGCCAGACGAGAATATGCGCGTATCAGTCGATCCAACGCCTTTGAATCCCGGTTACGTTTCCACGCTCGCGTCAATTGCTGCTCATCCTCTTTGGTGAGGAGTGGCTGTTTCATTGCTTTTCTTATAAAATCTGATTCCCCAGATTTGAAAGTGCTGTCCAGCGAACTTTGTGTCGTGTAAGTCATGTTTTCTCCTAACCTGATATAGAAATTACGAGCAGTCACAACCTCTGGATCACATTTTCTGGTTGAAAATGTTTGTTTAAAACTTATGTCGGGGGGGGAGAAAAATATAATATCAAGCGTTCTAGTCGACTCGTTTGAACGCTGTGGCGAGTGACTACACTAAGTTTATCCTTTGCCGTCTGTCGTGAGGTCGTATGTCTAAAATATTTCCGGTTGGAAGCGTTGCTGTCGTTTTAGGTTCGTCTGGTGGCATTGGGAAAGCGATTAGAGATAATCTTGTCAAACAGAAGATTTTTTACGACGTTATTTCAGCCAGTAGAGAAACGAGTCCAAAGGTTGACTTAAAAAGCGAACGATCGATTATTGATTTAGCTGAAGCAATAAAGCAAAGAGATCGCGAACTGAGATTAGTAGTCGATGCAACCGGCTTGTTGCACAATGAAAATTTTTTCCCAGAAAAAAATCTCCGTTCGTTGACACAGGAAGCACTATTAGAAAATTTTCTTGTTAACGCGATTGGACCGGTACTTTGTTTAAAGCATTTAAGCGCACTTTTCCCAAGAGTGGGTAAATCAGTGTTTGTGAGTCTGTCAGCGAGAGTTGGTAGCGTTGCAGATAATCACTTGGGGGGGTGGTATAGTTATCGTGCGTCAAAAACGGCCTTAAATCAATTGATCAAAACAGCATCGATTGAATTGGCGCGCGGCCTGCCAGACCACGTGTCAGTTGCAGTTCATCCTGGTACGGTAGCAACCAAGCTCTCCAAACCCTTTTCGAAGGCTGGATTGAGACTTCTAACACCGGATGAAGCTGCTGCTAAGCTATGGAAGGTGATCGAAAAGTTAGAAAGTTCAGACACAGGTAAATTTTTTGATAATGAGAAAAGATCTATCCCGTGGTGATATTTCAGCCCCGGTCTGCACCATTACAGAAAAATTAGTTATTTTTATACTCAGAATGATCCAATCTGAAAAGTTGACCGTAGTAGTTACATGAGTATAGATGTAGACATAGTTGCTGAGCGGCGGAACTCTGGGTTAGACCGAGTACACGTTGGGAATTCATCTTTTCCGACAATTGGTTCGAACGAGGAGTCAAAGGAAGTTGGTCTAAAGGTGGAAAGTGTTTACAGGGACGAGCAGTCAAGATGGATTGTTGCCGTGGCAGAAAACCGCGATAAAAAGGCTTTTAAACGATTGTTCAATTACTTTGCTCCGAGAATAAAAGGGTTCTGCCAAAACAATGGGTCTACGTCCGACCGAGCAGAGGAGGTAGTGCAAGAAGCCTTCGTAAATATCTGGAGAAAGGCTAATCTATTTGATCCAAAAAAAGCTAGCGCCGGCGCCTGGATATTTGCAATCGCCAGAAACTCTCGGATTGACCTAATAAGGAAAGAAAATCGTCCTGAGGCTGACACAACTGATCCATTTTTCGAACAGAATGAGCCCGAAAGTCCATTGGCGGTTCTAGAAACCGAACGTAAAAGTAAGCTTCTTCGTGACTTTGTTAGAGATTTGCCCGCTGAGCAACAGCAGGTTTTAAAGTTGGCTTTTTTTGAGGAAAAACCACACTCGGAGGTAGCTGAAGAGCTGGGGATACCTTTGGGGACAGTAAAGTCTAGAATAAGACTGGCCTTTAAAAGGATAAGAAGTGAGTTTGGGGAAATATAATGAAAATTACACACCATCTTAGTGAGGAATTTTTACTTGATTACTCTTCGGGTGCACTCTCTGAGGCTTGGAGCATAGCTGTAGCGGCTCATCTGTCCAAATGTTCACACTGTAGAGCATTACACGCCAAGTTAGAGGAAGTAGGGGGCTCGCTATTATCAGACTCTACTCCTGAAGGGTTATCCGATGACATTTTTGAGAACGTGCTAGATCGACTTGACGAGGCCGGGGCAGCTACAGGTAATGGGGTTAGACATAACAGTGAGTGGGCTAGTAGGTACGGTATTCCTGCAGTAGTCACTGACTACTTGGCTGCTGATGCAAATAAATTGCCATGGAAAAGTCTAGGTTTGGGAGTAAGTCAGGTTGTCTTAGAGACAAAAGACAGCTCCGCAACTGCCCGGTTACTGAAAATACCTGCTGGTAAGAAGGTTCCTCACCACAGCCATAAAGGAAGAGAGTTAACGGTTATCTTTTCTGGTGGCTTCACTGACGAGACGGGTAGCTATGGCCCAGGCGATATTCAGGAGATACACGGCAGCACTGAGCACCAACCTTGGGTGCGTGAAGGAGAAGACTGCATTTGTCTTGCCGTGACAGAGGCACCACTGAAATTTTCAAGTGTTGCGGTTAGATTGGCGCAGCCCCTAATAGGTATTTGATCAGGCTGTGATACAAGAAAAACTTGCGCCAAATTACTACTCCGCCTTCGGCGGCTAACTCATTGGCAATCTGATAGAACTTCTTTGCCTACCACCTCTGCTTTAAAAGCCCCCCTGCATATTGGTTATGGCTAGTTCACTTCTCGTTAGAATTTTGGACAAAATATAGCCATTAAACGGTAAATCTGACGCTGTGTGCTCTAGCCTTATTTTCTAGTATAGCACCGAATATATACTTTTTTTGAATTCAAACGCTATTTGACCAGGGTCTAGTGGAGCTATACTGTTGTAATATAGCTTGGATATTCGAGGAATGTGATATGAAGGTAGCATTGAGCCCAATGGAGTTCGCTAAGCGTGCGAGACGGCTTTATTCTGAAAAAGAAGCGGTGGTAGACGGGAACCTTCGTTTCACATATGAGCAATTTTTTACTCGTTGTGATAAATGGTCAGCCGCACTGCAGAATATGGGGATCGCCCATGGCGATAGAGTCGCTTATATAGCCCCTAACACTCATACGCACCTAGAAGGATACTACGCGGTTCCGCAAATGGGAGCTGTTCTTGTCCCGATCAACTATCGTCTCTCCGCAGATGACTTTGAATATATATTAAATCACTGCGGCGCTAAAATTGTCTGTGTTCACCCAGACTATTTTGATGCGGTAGATGGGATTAGGGATAAATTAGCATCTGTCGAAACATTTATTGCATTAGAAGGTGAAAAACCTGGTTGGCAAGAGTATGAAAAACTAATTGAAAATGAAAACGGCACTTTTCGGAAAAATAAAATTGAGGAGGATGATCTTTTAACGATCAACTATACCAGCGGAACTACGGCTAGACCGAAAGGCGTCATGATTACCCATCGTAACGCCTACATGAATATTATGGGCACCTTGGTTCATCATCATTTGACGCCAAATGATAGATATCTTTGGACGTTGCCGATGTTTCACGCAAACGGTTGGACATTCACCTGGATAAACACGGCAAGAGGCATGGCGCATATATGCCTTAGAAAAGTGGAACCGGAGCTAATCTACAAATTAATCAAAGACGAAAAAATAACAATGTTCTGTGCGGCTCCAACGGTCTTAATTAGCATAACCAATGCTCCAGAACGCATTCGCGCTGATGCCCCAAAAGGTGTCCGTCTATTTACAGCAGGCGCCCCACCAGCGGCTGCAACAATTGAGGTTGTAGAGAGAGACCTTGGTTGGGAGCTCACACACGTTTATGGGTTAACGGAAACTACGCCCCTGATCGCAATCTGTGAACCTCTACCTTCGCACTCCAATTTACCGGTAGAAGAACTCGCAAAAATAAAAGCCAGGCAGGGCGTCGAGCTAGTAAGTTCGGGAGAGCTGAGGGTAGTAGATGATGACGGTAATGAGGTTCCAAAAGATGGCAAAACACTTGGAGAAATAAGTGTGCAGGGTAATGTCGTTATGACTGGTTATTATAATGATCCGGAGGCAACGGCGGCAGCCATAAAAGATGGTTGGTTTTACAGTGGTGATGCAGCTGTGGTTCATCCTGACGGTTACTTGGAAATAAGAGATCGTTTTAAGGATGTAATAATTAGTGGCGGGGAAAATATCTCGTCCGTTGAAGTTGAGGGTTGTTTACTGCGTCATACGGCGGTTATGGAGGTTGCAGTTGTTGGGATGCCTCACGATAAATGGGGCGAGGCTCCCCATGCATTTGTGGTTCTTCAAGATGGAGGGAGCGCGACTGAGGATGAACTAAAACTCCATGTGCGTGAAAACTTGGCTCATTTCAAAACGCCTCAATGGATTAGCTTTGTTAATGACTTGCCCAAAACGGCTACTGGTAAAGTTCAAAAATTCGTTCTTCGGGATGGTAAGGCGGCAATCTCAACTCAGTAGCCGGCAGCAATACTATCGTTGATAAATTATCGCCTGGACGTTTGTGTGTCGTTCAAATAATTCAAAAAGGGGGAAACCATGTCTGATAATATCGTCGACTTTTCTTTTTTAAAAGGCATTAAGGTTCTCGATTTAACCCAATTTGAAGCTGGCCCTTCGTGCACCGAGACGCTGGCGTGGCTAGGTGCAGACGTCGTAAAGATTGAAAATCCTAAAATGGGAGATCCCGGACGTCGGCTACGACCGAATAAGCCCGATGACGATCCGTATTATTTTCATATGTTTAATGCAAATAAAAAGTCCGTGACAATCAATCTAAAGTCACCAGAAGGCCTTAAGTTAGTCAAAAGTATGATCAAAGAGGCGGACGTAATGATGGAAAACTTTGCTCCTGGAGCTATTGAACGGCTTGGCTTAGGATATGAAACCGCAAAAAGTATTAACCCCAGCATTATTTATGCGCAGGTAAAAGGGTTTGGGATTGGAAGCCCCCATGAAAAGAACCTTGCGTTTGATATGATAGCCCAAGCATGTGGGGGTACTTTCAGTGTCACTGGCGAGTCCGATGGTCCTCCAACGCGTCCAGGTATCACCTTAGGCGACACGGGGACAGGGATGCTCATGGCTGTAACTATTTTAGGAGCGCTGTTCAAAAGAAAAGAGACCGGTGAGGGTCACTGCCTTCAAGTTGCCATGCAAGATGCGATGCTCCACTATATGCGCGTAAATTTCGCTACGCATGGGAGAACTAAAAAACCCGCGGAAAGGGGTGGGAGTAAAGTGCCTGGGATAACAAATGCGCCGATGGGACTCTATCCTTGTGCTCCTGGTGGAGCAAATGACTACATTTATATTATGACCAGTCGAGCTAATCCAGAGCACTGGGAACGGCTTCTAAAAGTTGTTGGTCGAGAGGACCTGATTGGAGATCAGCGATATTTGACCCCAGCTGACAGGGTAAAACGTATGGATGACGTAGATCAAATCATTACAGCCTGGACCAAAACGCTTACGAAAACAGACGCTATGAGAAAAATAGGGGAAGCAGGTATTCCAGCAGGGGCTGTTCTCGATACCGGGGAATTAAATGACGAAAAAGATTTCGAGAATAGAGGCATAATGCAGGTAATGGATCATCCAATTCATGAACCGTTCAAAATGCCCGGTTGGCCTGTCTTAGTTGATGGTAAGGCATCTAATCTGAAGCCATCTCCTGTTCTCGGGGAGCACACCGATCAAATTCTGCAAGAATGGCTTGGTCTTGATGAAGACGATATCACTTCGTATAAGGCGCAAGGAGTTCTTAACGTTTAGATTTAGCTTTTCTTGATGAAGAAATATGCGCCTAAAAATTATTTTGCACTGTTCTAATTTGTTTTAGGGTGCTCGGGGAAAGTGGACCACAATTTACTGATTTGACTGCTTTAATCAGTTCTTCATTAGTCGCAATTCCAACCTCAATTGTTGATAGATTGGAATTTGATACTGCATACCTTATAGCAAGTTCTGGGAGATCAACGGCGTGTCCTTCTTTTACAAGATTTTCGAAGTGAAGTGCGCGCGAGACATCCGTCTTGTAGTCTACTCCTGACCCTATTGGTGCTACGTCTTGCATACTTAAAGGGTGTCTAGCTTCCGTACCGGATAAAGCGCCTCCTGCTAGAATTCGCACGCCAATGCTTCCCATTTCATGACGTCCGCAATTATTCAAAAGTTGTTTGTAGTCTTGCCCAGGGAAATTTGAAGGAGCCTCTTCCCCGGCTGTTGGGGTTAGAAGGTTATAAAAGACCTGGCTGCTTTCAAATTCACCGGTTTCTACTAAAGCGTGCAGTGACTCGGTTTTACCTTTTGCCGTAAATCCTAGGTACCTAACAACACCCTTTTCTCTGAGTTTAATGAAAACAGGCAGGACATCATTTATTACTTGCTGCACGGAAATTGAATCGGACGCAGTTGCGTCGTCAAGTGTGTTATGTAATTGAAATATGTCTACATGATCCCGTCGCAACCTTTTTAAACTTGCTTCCAAAGATTTTTGTGTCGCGCCTTGGATATCCTCTAGTTCATCTTTAGAAAAACCAATTTTTGTGCTTACAATAATATCTGATCGGTTTCGGCCGAGCGCCCTTCCAAGATTGGATTCTGATACTGTATCACCATACGAGGGTGCAGTGTCGAAGTGATTTATTCCGTTGTCTCGAGCCCAATCTACGGCCCTATCTTGATCGTGGGAGGTGCCTTTTGTCATTAATCCACCGACAGCGCCGCAACCAAAAGTAAGTAGGGATATTTCTAACCCGGTTCTTCCAAATATTCTTTTTTCCATATCGTTTATTCCTAAACTTTGTCTCAAGTAAGTTTTAAGTTTCCGGTTGCTCATTCGTTATAGTTTTGAGAAGTGAGTTTTTGGCAGTTTTGTTGGTATATCTTCTCTATATAGAATTGGACTGACTGTATGAGGAGAGAAAAACTGAAATATGTCTTAAAGCAAGTTCAATTTTGCGATCATTTTCTTTCCAAGGATAGAGGCTTACTTGTGAATTTGGGGCAAGTAGCGCCGTTTCCATAGCTGTAGCATATGGATGAGCAGGGATATCGTCTGGCAAAATAAGGATAGGTGTTTCACAATTTCTCACAAAATCCCTGTCTACAGTAAAGACGAAATCAGCCCGTTTTGTATACATGTTATTAAGAAACTTCGTTGCCATATCTAAAGTAATTTTTGGGTTTTTTTGGATCAAATTTGGTATCCAGCCACTAATATTATTCTGAAAGTAAATATCAGGGTGGCTCGATGTAAAACCGCTAGGATGGACCAAAGTGGCACAGGTCACACGATGTTTAGCTTTTCTTAACAAATTCCAAATCAAAGGACCACCAATACAGAACCCTAGCACCATAAACTTCTCTATGCCCAGATAGTCCATAAGGGTGAGTTGGTCCTCTGTGAAGCTATCCCAGGTTTTTTCAATTTCAAGTGGTCCGATCGTTTTACCATCGTTTGCGTTGCGGAGATCAAGTGCGATTACACGATATTTGTTTGAAAATTCTGATATTGGATTGAAGGCATGGTTTTTTAAGCCTGCTACAGTAGCATTCAATCCACCTCCTGGCAGCACTAAAAGGGGAAACCCTGTGCCTGCTTCTTCATAATATATTTCAACGCCGTTCTTTTTTATGATTGGCATAATAGCTCCCATCGTGGAAAGTCATTCTAATAATATTTAGTTTGATGTAATTGATTCTTGATAAATACCATTATTGTAATAGCGCGATTAATATAAAAAAATAACTTATAACATCGTAAATTTGAAAAGCTTAAAGAGATAATCGATAGAAAGTTGAACGGGATATTAAAAGATTAGGCTGTTGTTTTGGGGAGTTGTTTAAATGAAAACACTAATAAATGGCCGATGGACAGATCGTAAAGAGGAAAAACAATCTAACGATGGATCCTTTAAACGAAAGGATACAGAATTTCGTAATTGGATAACTCCCGATGGCTCTCCTGGAGAAACGGGAGTGGGTGGTTTCAAAGCAGAGAGTGGTCGATACCATCTGTATGTTTCTTTGGCCTGTCCTTGGGCCCACCGAACCCTGATATTCAGAAAGTTAAAAAATCTTGAGCCCCACATAGGTGTGTCGATCGTTCATCCCATAATGTTGGAGAATGGTTGGGAGTTCAGGACTGACTTTTCGCAATGTACAGGTGATCAAATACTAGGGAAAAATAGTATCTTTGAAGTATACTTAGCAGCCGATAAAAATATTACAAGCAGAGCCAGTGTGCCAGTTCTTTGGGATGTGAAGCAGGCTACTATAGTGTCTAATGAAAGCTCTGAAATAATACGAATGTTTAATTTCGCTTTTGAGAAAATTAGCGTTAACGAATTGGATTTTTATCCAAGGAAATTAAGAACGGAAATAGATGAATTAAACGCTATGATCTACGAAAATGTGAATAATGGTGTATATAAAACAGGCTTTGCCACCTCGCAAAAGTCGTATACAGAATCCTTTATGAAATTATTTGAGTGTCTTGAGGAATTAGAAAAAAGGCTTTCAATCACACGCTTTTTATTAGGCGATAAAATAACCGAGGCGGATTGGCGGCTATTTACTACATTGGTTAGGTTTGATGCTGTATATGTTGGTCATTTTAAATGCAACAAAAAAAGGTTGTGTGACTATCCAAATCTCTGGGGCTACACCAGGGAGCTTTATCAACAACCCGGTGTCTCAGAAACGGTGGACTTAGAACATATCAAACACCACTACTATGGAAGTCATAAAATGATCAATCCGAACGGGATAATTCCCTCAGGACCTTTTATCAATTTTCATGATGCACATTATAGGCAGCCGTCCTAGCTTGCTCGCCGTGTCCTTTATTTTTAGCTGATAGTTGGTGTAGGGCGGCAGCGGGTCTTCTACGGCGATTATTTCATTGTCTTTGAGAGCATTTTCAATAGCTGAAGATAAACGACTGATGCCGCTTCAAATACATGTTGTTCAGGATTTTTTTTGCAAATAGTCTCTACCGCTAACCAGATTTCTTTCGGTTTACTTAAATCAAAAACGGGTTGACTATGAACCAGTGCAAGTGATGACATGAAACCAAATACCCATTGCTTGTAAACGTCTTTATTAAAGTTTTTCTTGTCAATGAAATCTATCATAGTGGTGCATTGCGCAGACCCGGTGCCGATTAATGGTGGCTTTTCTTGAGCAACAGATATGCTCACCGTTGATAAAAATATGATGACAATGTATGTGGAAAAAATCTTCATTAAATTTTGCTCTATCTATAGGTGGATTTCTGGATTCAGCGTCGATTGTTTTAATGGCTTCAACAGGAGTTCGTTTCAGATATTACCATTCTAAATAAGTGAATGAGCTCAAAGTCAATACAGGTAATTTCATTAACCTTCAATTATATAAACGGAAGGTTCACGAGTTTTGTCTTCGCGTCCCGTAAAGGGATTGATTAATTTTTCCCCCGAATTAAGATTTTCTTCTAACCCCACCCGTATAGTTTTATTTTGGTTATTTATTAATCTGTGTGTCTTGTCATCCTTTTTCACTTGCCAAGGACCATCCATACCTAATCGCTGTATTAGTTCTGAGACTATATTACTCGCCACACGCGGATTAAAGCGTCTGTCAACAAGCCCAGTTCTAGTGAAATATCCCCGATCAGCGTCATCGAAGGTATCCATTATAACGTTTACGTTATTACCGATTGCCGCCAAGCAGATATCGCCAAATCGTAATGTATTGGAAATTTCGTCATCAAAACGCTCAGCAGGACTGGCTTCTGTAGACTTAACGTATAGATAAGGTTTGCATCCCGTCGCATTTGCGAATTTTTGCACCACTTCGGAAGCCTTCCAAGGGCAGTCTCCCCTGGTAATTGTAAATTGCACGCCAGAAACCAGATGCTTATTATCAGACAGGAAGTTACTTAGTTCTCCCGTCTCAGATAAACTGAAGCCGTGGCTTATTAGATGGTTAAATTTGCCTCCGGATGTTTTTGCGCTGTCTTTGCGATTCACTCTCGATAAAATGATATCTAAACCAAACTGATTGGTAAGGTCGTTTAATACCCTTGTGTACTCTTTAATTTTATCCCACGATATAACAATTTCGAGTTGAGAAATAAGGTCGGTGTTTTCTCGGATCAGACTGATTTGTTCTTCTGTGGGAATATCATAAACGTAGACATGAAAATTATGCCCTACGTCTCTCATCAATCCCATTCGTCTTCGTGTTTTTTCGTCCTCTAGGTCTTGAATGGGAACACGCAAACCGCGAATTCCCATCTCCCATATAGCCATTATAGGATAGTCATTCCGTGCTATTTTTCGTCTAAACTCATCGACCGCACCGGAAGGCGACACTGTCAACTCCTCGGCCCACGCGTGCCGCATATCAATGTAAATATTTTGAATGTCCACCGTTTTTACATGAGGCCGTTTTACGACCGGGGGAGCCGAGATTGGACCGTCAGCTAAGCATCCAGCAAAACTGCGGTGGTAGTGAGCGACATGTCCCTTTTCGTATATCTCTAACGTAATGTGCCCAAGTTTCGCCGTGTCATTCCGACCCTGTTGACTACCGCCATCTATTCGATACATTTCAGAATAGTCGTGTCGAACAAAACATGTAGACGGTACAATATAATATTCCGTTTCGCCGATAACATCGTACCAAAAATTATGCACATGCGCTGTGAATAACGCCTCGGGCTTGTAAGTCTCAATCAGGTTAATTAGCCAGCTTCTTCCAGGTTCGTCTATATTATCATAACTTTCTGGTTCCTTTGGATTTGAAACGTAAAGAGGATAGTGGCTAAATAAAAATATGCGCTTGCTTCTATTTTCTTTCAGATCAGCCTCTAGCCAGTTGGCCTGCTTTATTTCTCTAGGGTCCCCTGAATTGATTAGGGGTGAATTAATAATAACGAAGTGACAATTTTCATAATTGAACGAAAAAAAATCTTGGCCAAAATGATCTCGGTATAGATCAATGTGCTCTTTGTTGACCATTCCTGCAGGCATCCATGTTACCGGTTTATCGCCGATATCATGGTTGCCTGGCATTAAGTGCAGAGGAATAGTCAGTCTTGAGGCGATCGAATGAAAGTTTTCTGCTGCAGCATCGTAACTAGGTAATTCAGGCACTGGGTTTACCATGTCACCTAAATGAATGCAGAATTTAGAATCACTTTGTTTGATTTGATCGAAAATATATCGTGCTCGTGGGTTAGCTTCCGCATTTGCAGGATATGGAGACGCAGAAAAATCTTCAGCTTCGTTTATATGGGTATCAGAAATAAGCGAAACTCTAAAAGCTAGTTTTTGCGACGGTCTGCGTTTCAATTTTTTACTTCCATTCTTCGGTAAATGTTTTGAGAAATTGTATTGCTTGTCGTTTAAAAATGTAAACTTATTAAAATACTAAGCATCAGTCTGGTTTAATGCAAAATACACTAGCCTCTTTCTATTCATTCTCATAATGTAATTGTTCTTGAAATAGAATTTTCGAAATGGGAGGAATTATTAATGGCGAAGATCAATGGTGCGACCCTGATCGCTCGGAGTCTCAAGGAACAGGGAATTGATCATTTATTCGGTGTAGTGGGTTTCCCGGTAGGACCAATCGCGGAGGCAGCACAAAAAGAAGGCATCAATTATGTTGGGATGCGTAACGAGCAAGCAGCTTCCTATGCTGCTCAGGCATATGGCTATATGACTGGCCGACCCGGAGCTTGCATCGTTGTAACAGGACCTGGCGTTGTGCATGGTCTGGCAGGATTAGCAAATGCTCAACAGAATTGCTGGCCAATGATACTAATCGGCGGCGCTTCTCAAACCTACCGAGGTGGAATGGGTGCTTTCCAAGAAGAGCGACAGGTTCTTATCACAAGTCCATTTTGTAAATTTTCACATGCCGTTGATAGTGTGGAACGTATTCCGTACTACGTAGAGATGGCCACCCGTCATTCAATTTATGGCCGCCCCGGCGCCTGTTACATAGATATGCCAGATGACATTATTCAGGGGGAATGTGAGCTCGACGATATAATAAAGGTCGATCGGGTTCCAGAGCCACCAAAAATGATTGCACCTGCTGAAAATATTGAAGCTGCTTTAAATGTTCTTGAGAGTGCAGAGCGGCCCCTGGTCTTAGTAGGCAAGGGAATGGCTTGGGCTCAAGCTGAAGACGAGGTGCGGGCCTTTATTGATCGAACGCAGCTCCCTTTCGTAAGATCGCCAATGGGTAAAGGTGTAATTCCGGACGATCATCCGCTCGCCGCCTCAGCCGCTAGAACATTGGCCTTGCAACAGGCCGATGTTGTTTTTCTTATGGGTGCACGCTTTAATTGGATATTCCACTTTGGTCTACCACCGAGGTTTTCTCCAGATGTAAAGGTAATTCAATTAGACATCTCGCCAGAAGAAATAGGCCATAACAAGCCTGCCGAAGTAGCTTTAGTGGGCGATGGTAAAGCAATTATGAGCCAGATGAATCAAGCTTTGGATGGCAGACAGTGGTTTTACCCAAAAGATACCCCATGGCGGACCGCATTAAGTGAAAAAATTTCATCTAACGTAGAGACCATTAAAGCGCAGGTAAATGATGACACAGCTCCGGCAGGCTATTACCGGGCCTTAAGAGATGTAGCAGCATGGATGCCTGATAATGCAATTTTGAGTGCTGAAGGTGCAGGTACCATGGATATAGGGCTTACTCAGTTACCTGTTTCAAATGCTCGTTCATGTTTAAATGCTGGAACTTACGGTACTATGGGAGTTGGTCTTGGTCATGCAGTTGCAGCATGTGTTGTTCACCCAGACCGGCCAGTTATTCATCTTTCTGGGGACTCGGCTATAGGGTTCTCTGGGATGGAGATGGAGACATTAGTACGTTATAATTTGCCCGCTAAAATCGTTGTATTAAACAACGGTGGTATTGGACCTGGTATGCCAGAAATTCCAGATGACCCGATGATGAAACTGAAGCCGAATGCGTTAATATATGGTGCACGTTACGATAAGATGATGGAAGACTTCGGTGGAAAAGGTTTCTTTGTAGAGGATCCCAACGACATTCCCGCAGCATTAGAAGAGGCGATGGCTTTTCCAGGGCCAGCATTGGTCAATATCGTGATTTCTCAAAATTCGTCACGTAAACCTCAAAAGTTTGCATGGAATTCATAATTACGTATAATTTTAAGAGATAGGGGCTAAAAAGGCCCCTGTTTCACCCCGGACTTTTGCTCAATTTCTCGAGATCGAGTTAGCTATATCGTTCAAATTGCTCTTACTTTAAAAAAGTCTTGGCGAGCTGATGTATATCTTGTTTTTTTTGTGGAAGTGAAATGACTAACCGTTGGTTTATTCTAGGATTACTTTTCATAACTAGAATAAGTCTTGGATTTCAATTCCAAACAATGGGATCTACTAGCGACAAAGTTATTTACGAACTCGCACTTAATTATGCGGAGATAGGAACACTAATAGGACTATTTATGCTGCCAGGCCTCTTCTTGGCTATTCCAGCAGGGTTAGCTGGAAATTTTTTCTCTGATAAAGCTCTCATTGGATTTGGTTTAATTGCATTAAGCCTTGGTGGAACAATTGCTGGCCTTTCCCAAGGGTTTGGATTTTTATCCGTGGGAAGAGTTATTTGCGGAATTGGCTTTGTAGTCTCCACTATATTTTTTGCAAAAGTTTTAATTGATTGGTTTGAAGGAAAGGAATTGGCTACTGCAATGAGTGTATTGGTCATGTCCTGGCCTTTTGGAATCGCGATGGGCCAAGTTGGCCATGGGTGGTTGTCGGCTTCTTTAGATTGGCGTTGGGCTTTTTATATTGCTTCATTATATTGCGCTGTAAGTGCGGCTCTTATGATATTACTCTATCGTGGGCCAGTAAAAGAGTTGAGGGAAAATGGTAGCGTTAAGTTTTCCTTAAATAGATCGGAATTCCTACTGACGCTAACAGCGTCATTGGCCTGGGGTTTTTTCAACGCGGGCTATGTAGTTTATTTAAGTTTTTCTCCTCTTGTCTTAATGAGTTCAGGTCATAGTGCGATAGCCGCTTCTAGTATTGTTAGCGCGGCTAGTTGGGTAATGATCTTTTCCGGTGCGATTTGTGGTTTCATTTCGGATAAAACTAAACGGCCAAACCTTATTATTTATATCTGCATGGGCGCCTGTATACTAAGTTTTTTAATGTTGTTAAATTTGCCATTCCCTCTTACTTCAGTCCTAATTTTTGGATTAGTAGGGATGGCCCCTGCGGGAATATTGATGGCATTGTCCGCGGAGGCAATGCGGGTTGAAAGTCGTTCTATTGGCATGGGGGTGTTTTTTATGGGGCAAGTCTTACTTCAATCAACCGCTCCGCCGGTAGCTGGCTGGTTATATGACGTCACCAACGACGTAAACTTACCAATATTATTTGCCGCTGCCTTATTTTTAGCAACCGGGGTAAGCAACTACTGCTTTCAGTATTTAAAAATAAAGCACGCAATTTAGATTCAAACGCTATTAATAGGGAAAGTAATTTGTCCCAGCTTTTTAAAGTCACCAACCTATTTAAGGTATCAAGCGTTCTCTTCGCATTTCCATAAAATATTTTTGTATCGACTCACTTGTATCTATACAGCCATTGAAACCAACCTTTCTAATTTTGATTGTAGACACGAGAGAAGGAGAAGGGGATGGTCCAGCATCACGAAGTGCTCTATCTAGAAACTGCCAAGAGCCTCCCACTAATTCCCTTAGCGTTAATTTTTTTAGCTGATATTTTTCAACAATAAGGCGCCATTCCTTTTCAAGCTTCGGTAATGCTGTCGCCAATGTTCTATTTCGTTTTTGCCCCAATGGAACATCAAAATAATTTGCAATTTCGGGCCATAAATGATGCCAAATTAAAACATCACCATTTGTAATATTAAATGTCTGATTTTGAGCATTTTTTTCATTAAACGCCCATTCTAATGCTCGAGCAAAAAGTGCGGCATCAGTCGCCTCGGTAACAATCGGGGTTCCTTTAGGTTGAAAAAATGCCAGTCCAGTTTCTCTGCAAATAGTTGCGTATACTGCGACAGCGGCTATTAAATTCATAGGGCTTCCAGTTGCGTTCCCGAGAACCACTTGGGGGCGCCATATATTGAAAGACCAGTTTTTCTTTTTAGCTAGACGTTTAAGTATATCCTCTTGGTGCCAGTAGAAGTTGTCGTGATCATGGCGTGGCCATTTTTCTTTTGCCGGTGCTTTCATTGGCTCGACATGAATACCATAGGCTTTTGTGCCCTGTAATATACTTACGTGCCGAAGTTTTGGAGAATAAAGGGATAGGGAGTTAGTTAAATTCTGAAACATTAAGGTATTAGTTCTAATTTGCTCACTATGTCTCCACCCAGTAAGAAGATCATCCATTTCATAAAGTGCCGCATAAAGCACATGCGTTACATCGTGCAATCTACTCTGTAGTCTGTCGATTGAACCTTTATCCAAAAGGTCTCCCCGTAGATATTGAACATTTCTTATCTTATGCGGACGACGAGATAACCCGGCGCACTTCCAATCTTTTTTGTTTTTAAAATATTTGATTGTTGCCTTACCTAAAAGGCCAGTAGCCCCTACAACTAATAATTTTTTCATAGTGATCCATACAATTTAAAGCCGTCAAACTATCCTTAAACTAGAATACAGCAAGAGTTCTGGAAGGCGAAACTTAGAAAATGCCTAATTTTTTGTTCCATGCCAACCATGTCAATCAAACATAGGGTAACTCACTACATGGTTATCTGGAATTTAAAATAATGAGTTTGCCAGGCTAAAACACAACGTTTTTAGAAGTGAGAACCCTATTTCAATTTTGGGACTTTATGCTGCTAGAGGGGCATTTCCATTAAAAATGCCGAGGTTATACCGGGTTTGCACACCCCAGGTATCCCCGATTTGTCCAAGAACCCAAATGGCTTGAAAAATTGTGCTCGTTTTGCCTTCTGAAGTAATTCTTCGAGCGACCAACTTGTAGGCAAGTTGAGTGTTACTTTTGATGACTTCCTCCAGCTCCTCTAACTCGGTGTAAGACCAATCTGGTTCATAATTTCTGATGAGTTCCCATGGCATGGGATGTTCATTTTTATAGTTTTCAATATTGGCTACTCTGTAGAAGTGACCATCATAGCGATGGAAGGTGAAAGGGAAGCAGATTGTGCTCAAGTAAGCTTCTGTATTACCCTCATTTATTGCTTGGTGGTGAGAAATGATCACTTTTTTTGCAATATCCATGTAATCATCCGATGATTAGTTTGATTTGGTAACTATAGGTTAACCCCTATTGGAACAGTTAGAACGTGGAAACTTAATATTCATCTAATGAAATAAAATTGTAACATTAAAAGTTTAGCGACAGAGCTACTTGTGTCTGCTGCTTTTTAGTTCCAACAGCTATGCATAAACAGCACACCTATATTACGATGTTACACCGAGTACTAATTTGTATCAAATTTGCTGAAAAATGTTTGCGATAATTGGTCGGCAAAACGAGCGGCTGCAACTTGCAGGGTACGATCTTTAAGTTGAGCCAAATGCAGTAGTCCGCTCAAATCACCAGATAGTTCTAATGGAATATTGATTAAGTCAAAGTTTGCGTTATCTAACGGCAGGCCAATTGGTAGTTCAAAGGAAATTGCTTCTCCTAAGCCAACATAGTTTCTCAAAAATGTGAAGTCATCGGATGTTAATATTGGGGTTAATGGTGTAGACGTTTTGTTAGCAGTCAGTTCCAATATATCCCTTAACGATTGTGGATTCCCAGGTAAAGCTAGCGGATAATCTTGACAATCGATCAGTTGTAGGCTCTCTCGAGTACTTAAAGGATGGTTCGTTGCCATTATTGCTTGAATGGGTTGTCGCACGGTGCAAATGCTTTGTAAGTCTGCTGTTTTCATTGATGAAAACTCAAACACAAGCGCCAAGTCAGCGCTATAGTCTCGTAGACTATCCATAGCTTGTTCGCCGTCTTTTACTTGTATATCAAACGTAACATTTGGGAACTCTGATTGATATTTATGTATTTGATTAGGCAGAAAATAAGTGAGTAATGCTTGATTGCAAACTATCGAAACGTGACCGCGGCGAATTCCAGATAAGTCTGCTAATTGAGATTTTAACCGTTCAGCTTCAGCCAGCTGTTTTCGAAACATAACGACGACCAACTCACCTGCAGTGTTTAGTCGCACACCATTGCCGATACGCTCGAATATTTGAAAGCCAAGTTCGTCTTCTAATGAGAGAATTCTTCGGTTCAACGCTGAACTAGTTATATTTAGGCGATCTGCCGCTTTTCTTATGGAGCCGGTGCGAGAGATAGTATCGACATAACGATAGATCTGTAAATTTCTCATAACAAAAATTTCTAGTGATGCAGAAAAAAAATTTTAAGAAAAAAAAGTAGCACCTAACTGCAGCACACAAAACCATCAAAATTCAGAAAATAGAATTTCCATAATGGGACCAATCGGGTTGCTTTTCGTTTGAATTCCCAATACCCAATTGAACATGCCTTAGATAATGTTTTTATTTTCCTTGAGCACAGGGCCTTTGATCGTTCTGGAGCATCCTCGGAACTCTGCTATCACATTGGCATTTTGATTTGTTACCGTCACGTCGTAAATACCGTTACGTTTTACGAGACTTATTTCTTTTGCTGTCGCAAAGAGCTTGTCTCCTAATTCTGCAGGCTTTATGAAAGTGACACTCGCGTGTTGAGCGACACTCGCTGCATTGCGACTATTACAGGCGAAGGCAAAAGCACTATCCGAAAGTGTAAAGATTATTCCTCCGTGGCAAATACCATGTCCATTTATGTGTTGCTCTTTAATCTCTAAAGACAAGGTAGCTGTACCTTCATTTACGTACTCCAAGCATATCCCCATCGATCGACAAGTCTTATCTCTTTCCAATATCTTTGAAGCTACTTTTTTCGCCGTTTCTGTAGAGTTCATCGGATCTGTACCTTGCTTTGTAGTTTGATATAGCTTGGTTTCTGCGCTTTATATTTCAGTACCAAACTATAGCGATTTGACAAATTGATTGACGGTAAAGGCCAGATGCATAAGGTTTTGCTTTAATAACCTGCCTTTTACGGGTGATAGTGGAGTAATGGGAACTGGTAACTTTGCTTCTTCCTTTCCTGTAAGAAGCTCAGCAAACACTTTGCCGAACATTGTCCCGGTGGTTATGCCTCGTCCATTGTATCCAATTGGGGTGTAGAGATTGTCAGCAAGTTTATGAATCCTAAAAAGATGATTGGGCGTCATGGCGATATTTCCGTGCCAAGCGTTTTCAATATTGATTTCACCTAGTTCTGGGTACAGCCGGCGAAGATTGCGAACAGCCCATCTTTCAGACATCTTTTCCATGCCCTTTACTATCGAACCCATCGATCCTATAACGAGTCGGCCGTGAATATCTTTTCGTAAGGAAAACATAATTTTTCCTGTGTCCCAAAGTCCATGCCCTTCAGGTAGAACAGAATATAACTTCTCATTAATTGGGGTTGTCGCGATATTGAAGTAATTAATTTTTGTGAATGTTTGTTTTAGTCCGGGCCAAAGATTATCGGTATATGCATTTGTTGCTAAGATAATAGTCTTTGCTCGTAGTATTTGCTCTCCAAATTGAACCTGCCACAAACCATTTTCTCTCGCTAGTTTTTCCACATGAATTCCAGTTGATATTCTCGCTCCGGCGGCAAGTGCTATTCTAGCTAGTCCTCTCACATACCCCATAGGGTTGATCGTTCCAGCACGATTATCCAATAGACCACCGTAGAACCTCTTGGTGCCCGTTTTACTTTCCGTTTCTTTTGCCGTAAGTAATTCGACAGGTGCACCTAAGCGTTGCCATTCTTGTGCGCGGGCCTCTAAATTCTTCAGCCCTGTCAGGGAATGCGCTGCATGAATAGTCCCATTCTGGGTTGCCTCACACTGAATTTGATGTTTCTCGATTAAGGAGAAAACGTACTCAGGCATCTTCCCTAGTGTTTCAATCAAACTTGCGCCTGTTTCAGTTCCCAATTTTTTATTTACGTCTTGAGGGGGTAGCCATAATCCAGCATTTACCAAACCTGTGTTGCGACCTGAGCCCCCATATCCAATTTTATTGGCCTCTAAAACATGTATATCAAGTCCAAGCTTGGCACCGTGGTAAGCTGTAGACAACCCGGTAAAGCCACCACCTACAACAATAACATCTGCATCTCTTGTTGTTTCAACGTGACCTGCGTAGTCATTTTCTTCGGCTGATTTATCCCAAAGCGATATATATTTTTCTTCCATTTTTTCATTAAACTTTTCTTAGTTAAAACAGTCAATATTCACAAACAAGATGCTGGATAAAAAAGTACTACCCGTTTAAACTTTCACAGGGGAGATCAATAATGCATAAAGGAACAAAAGGCTCTTATAGGGATATAGACAGTCCTATTGGTCCTCTGCGACTGGTTGGGAGTGGTGACAGCCTTCAATATCTAGTTATTATAAAAGCACAGCAACTCAGGGATAATGTGGGTGAGTGGATTGAGGAGAGCTCGGGTTTTGGATCAATCGTTGATCAATTGGATGCTTACTTTAACAATCAAACAAAGTATTTCAGTATACCTACAGTTTTAATTGGCACTGATTTTCAAAAACAAGTTTGGGAAGAATTACAGAAGATTCCGTTCGGCGAAACAAGGACATATGCGGAAGTGGCTTTATCAATTGGACGTCCAAAGGCTGTACGAGCGGTAGGTACAGCGATTGGTGCAAACCCTATTCCGGTTATTGTTCCTTGCCACAGGGTTATTGGTTCTAACCAATCGCTCACAGGATTTTCTGGAGGGCTAGAAAATAAAGCCTTTTTGCTAAGGCATGAGGGCGCGAAAATCATAAATGGACTTGTATTAGAAAAAAGAAATCGTGCAGCTTAAACTAGTTAGTGTCATGAGAAACAATCCTTTGAACGAGACCTGATTATGTCGCTCCATAACCCAATCAGTGTGAGGAAGAGACACCCATTGATTGGTGCAGAACTCACAGGAGTGGATCTAAGATGCCCTCTAGACAATAATTTATTTGAGAGAATCCACTCTCTTTGGATGGAAAACTTAGTTTTAGTCTTTCCTAATCAATCACTAAATGATGAACAACATATAAAGTTCGGTTCCCAGTTTGGAGAGCTGGAGGTGCATCCCTCGCTGGCGCATCGATCGTCGGAAAATAGAGAAATCTATCGAGTTTCTAATGTTGACGAGAGCGGTAATATCATTCAATCCACTGAAACGGCTTGGCAGTACATTAATCTTTCGTGGCTGTGGCATACAGATAGCTCATTTCGGAAGATCCCTAGCAAGGGGTCAATACTGCACGGCATAGAGACGACAAAGAAGGGAGGTCATACTCTTTTCGCTAATATGTATGAAGCCTACGAAGGTCTGGAGACTAGCATTAAGAAACGATTAGATAGTTTATATGTAATGCACGATCATGACTATATCATTAAACAATCCAGAGACTTATCAAAAAAAAGCGATAAAGGTAGCTATGAAAATTTGCCTCCAGTTCGTCATCCGTTAATTCAGATACATCCTGTAACCGGCAGACGCTCGTTATTTTTATCTCCTCATACTATGGATTACATCGTAGGTATGGAAAGAAATGAAAGCAGGGAGTTACTAGACGAGCTTATACACCACGCGACCTCGGAAAAGTTTGTTTATAAACATATATGGGAGAACGATGATGTCGTTATGTGGGATAATCGTTGCACGATGCACGCAGTCGAGCCATTTGATAATACATCAGTGCGAAGGATAATGCATCGCGTCACATTAGTTGGAGACAACCAACCAATATCTATCGAGAGTACATAACCTCAGTTGCTCGATTTTTCTTTTAGAATGGTATCCGCAATTTTTTCTGCGGTCATTATAGTTGGAAAATTTGTATTAGCACATGGCACTACTGGGAAAATTGAGGCATCTACAACGCGTAAGCCCTCAATTCCTTTGACTCGGCCTTGATTATCTGTTACCGCCATTGGGTCGTTGTCTGCCCCCATTCTGCATGTGCATGAGGCATGCCAGACACCAACAGCTGCCCGCCTAATAAAAGCCTCCGCCTTATCATCATCAACACATACTTCATCGAGAGAAAAATCTTCCATGAGAAAATTTTCAATTAGATAATTACGAAGGAATGCGGGTCCGTCTAAAAGCTTTGCTGCAATTCCGGTAAGTATCTTATTTTTTGTGGTAATAGCACCTACTTGACGCACTTTGTCCGAGTAGGCTGCTGGAAATGGATTACTTGCCACGGATTGCATCGCTGGATCAGAATACAGCGGGGCAAGGCGACGTATAGAGTCCATTAATCGGTCCAGGTCACGTTTGTCGGATAAAAGATTAAAATCGACAGATGGTTCATCGCTCCAGTTCGGTGAATTCAATTTAACTTCACCAGTTTCGGAAAATGTCTTATTTACGAAAACTAAGAAGGCGCCGATCTGTTCCCCCACTTTATGCCAAGAGTTTTTTGAAGTGCCAACAACAAACATGTCGCCAGCAGGTGCTCCTCCAATGTTAGAGGAATATCGCATGGCCAAATTCATATGACGACGCGTTAAGTTATTTTGGACACGGGCTGAGGGTTTTAAAAACGAGGCGAGCGCAATAGAGGGGTGATCCATAAGCCGTTGGCCAACTCCCGGAAGTGCGCGTCTTATTGGAATGCCAAGTTCTCTTAAATGGCCTTCCGGACCGATGCCTGATCTCATTAAATGGGCAGGTGAATGGATGGCGCCTGATGATAAAATTATTTCGTTTCCTTGAAACTCTTGCGGTTTACCACCTACTAAGGCTTTCACTCCAATACATTTTTCTTTTTCAAAAAGCAGTTCAGTAACAACTGTTTTGGTCGAAATAATTAGATTTTTCCGCTTTCTTATTTCGGATGTTAAGTAGCCAATAGCCGCGGATACTCTTTTTTCCTCAAAATTTGAAATCGTTACAGGGAAAAACCCATCTTCAAAATGACCGTTCTGATCCGGAAGATATTTATATTTTGCACGTTTGAACGTCTCAAACATGGCCTTAGAATGACCGGTCCAGTGTTCTTCTGGGACACGGCGAACCTTTATGGGGCCATCGTTGCCATGCCAGTCGTCGACTATGTCGACATCTGTTTCTAATTTTTTGAAGAAAGGGAGCACATTCTCCCAATTCCATCCAGTAGCACCGCGAGTCTCCCATTCATCGTAGTCTGTTGGCGCTCCTCTGTTTGCCATTTGTCCGTTTATTGAGGAGCCGCCACCTAGTACCCTGGCTTGCTCGTACTTTCGAAGGGGTGGCTTAGGTGCATCCTTATCATTATGCGAAATAACCTCTGTTGTTACCTTAAGGTCCTTCCATATAAATCTATTATTTAAATAAGCGGTCCCAGGATAGCTATCTAGAATTTCTTCGGGCACTTCTCCTGGAGCAGTATCCTCTCCTGCTTCACATAATAAAACATTTATGTCACTAATCTTAGATAATCGGTTTGCTAATACGCTTCCGGCAGACCCGCCGCCAACTATTATATAATCAAATACCACGTTAAGCTCCTTAGAGAACGTTCAGCAAAATTTGCTAAAATGACCTCAATAATCTGTGATTAATATCTGGTTTGCATCAACCTATTTAAAAAACGGGATTTCATATACAAGTTTGCAGACGAGCCTTCTTATGCACAAGTTTGTTAGGAGGCGCGTTATTAAAGATCATCAACTTGATAGTCATGAATTTGGAAAAGGATTTTGTTTTCGATATTTAAACAAAAAAATGTTTGCTTAACTTTAACATTTTTTAATGCGACCTAAGAATAATATTTGTGGCTTTGGAACCAATGGGCATCCAAGAAGATATAATTTTTAAATGTATGTACTAGGAGTTTTCTATCTCTTGGTGTTAATTAGAAATTTTTAAGACTAACAGAATTTATAAGGAAAAAAATGTCAGAAATGTCTTTGGAAAGAGCAGTTATGTCCCGACACTCTGTTCGGGGCTTTCAGCAAAGGGAAGTTTCGCAAGATTTACTCAATAAAGTATTTGATATCGCTCGATGGTCGCCGTCGGGAACGAATATGCAGCCCTGGCAAATCTGTGTAGCTTCCGGTGCAACGAGGGATTTACTAAGGGAGAAAATGATGACGGCAGTTAAGGATGGGATGCCACCAAATCAAGACTTTAAATCATCTGGAAAGCCTATAGGCAAGCTTTGGAAGGATAGGCGAAGAGAGTGTGCAGCAGTGTTGTACCGAGCAATGGATATCACCTGGGAGGATAAGAAGGCTAGAGGTGCAGCCGCGTTTAGAAACTTTGAGCTTTTTGATGCGCCTCATGTGGCGTTTATATGTTCTGATGAGGCGTTTAGTTTGGCGAGAGCTTGGGACATTGGTATGTATGCACAAACACTGATGTTGGCAATGACAGCTAATGGTTTGGCTTCATGTGCGCAGGGGACGATGGGACATTATCCAGAAATTGTTCGCGAAGCATTTAATCTGGGTGAAGAGGTCAAAGTATTATTCGGTATCAGCTTCGGCTATGAAGATAAATCTATGAAGGTGAATACAGCCCTTACAGAGCGTTCTTCGATAGAGGAAAGTGTAATATTTAAAAACTAGTAACTTTTTAGGATTCTTAGCTCCGAATTTAATGACCCAAATTCTGAGATGCGAATGAGATTGCAATACCGTTTTTCAAACGTGTTCATTAGCCATTAAATTTTTTTTTTATATTATCAGAAATGGCTATTTATCTGTTGCTATATAAACGCCGTCCCAATCTTCTCCCGGTGGATTTATTTGATACTCAGCGATTCTCTCGTCGAATAGGTCGTAGAGCCCGTTATATTTTTCTCCCGCAACTCCTCGGGCCTTTTTAGAGAGTGACGTCGCATTTTCCCAATTTTGGTTTCTATATTCTGAGATTAATTCAGCATGAATTGGGTTGAATTCCTTAAACCAATCGGAATTTTGTACATTATTATTCCCAATTAAGGCAAAAATTCTTACAGGGACAGTTTTCCCTTTAACCTGTATTAGGTCCAATTCTATTGTAGCAAAATCTGGCGCTGCGACTTTGGTTGTTTCACTTATGACGATATCTACGCCATAACCTTTAGACTGGCCCTCCAATCGAGAGCAAAGATTAACGTCATCTCCAAGAATTGAGTAGTCGAACCTTTGTGTTGACCCCATGTTACCTACACAGCAGGTGCCGGTATTTAAACCAATTCCGATTTTCAAAGGTCGGAATTCTCTGTTATTACTGATAGCTTCGTTTTCAAGTTCTTGGTTCAGTTCTTCTAATTTCTCAAACATGACCAGTGCAGAATTACAGGCTTCAGTGACATGTGTCGGCACGTCGACTGGTGCGTTCCAGAACGCCATAATGCAATCTCCCATGTACTTATCTATGGTTCCCATTCTATCCATAATCACTTGGGTCATAGGGGTCAGAAATTTATTAATTAGTTGTGTTAGCCCCTCTGGATCATACAGTTCAGATATAGAGGTAAAACCTCGGACGTCGCAGAACATAATTGAAATATCTTTCATTTCTCCGCCTAGCTTGAGCTGTTCTGGATCTGATGCCAATTGCTCCACAAGCGCAGGTGATAAATACATTCCGAAGGCACCTCTAACTCTTGCACGTTCGGCCTCTGTGGCTAAGTAAATTAGTAACGATTGGGTGAGATAAATAATTAGTATTACTAAGCTGAAATAAATTGGATCGAGAAGCCAATTGTAAACATCAAATGCATACCATGCTCCTCCGATAACACCGCCGATCGCACATACCGTAAGTACAGCACACCAAATTGATCCCCATTTAGGAAGTAACCAAATTAATAGCAGACCTAGTAATAAGCTGGCGACCACCTCCAGTCCGTGAGCAAAGTCTGGTCTATTCAAAAAATTTCCTGTTAGTATTGTTTCGAGTGCCTCTGCATGTAGACTTACTCCAGCAGCTGCAGGGTTAAGCGGCGTCGCCCGTAAATCTTTTAACGCTGCTGCCGATGTTCCAATAAGGACAATATGTCCTTCTAATTTCTCTGCTGGTGCTTTGCCCTCCAATAGTTGCCAGGCGGGAACGTAACGATCAGGTATGTCACCAGTAAATCTAACCCAAATTTGTCCGTTCTCATCTGTCGGCACAGTCACCGCACCAACCTTAAAACCCACTAATCCCGTCTCACCAAACCCTTCTTCGCCACTCGCGCCAACTGCTCGTATAATAAAAGTCGAGGCATCTTGCGCGACGCGCAGCGACTCTGCTACCAATGATGGATATATTTTGTCTTTCAATGTCATAAACATTGGTATTCTGCGGTAAACGCCATCACTTTCTGGAATAGCATTCAGCGCGCCGTTCCCAGCGGCTTTAACTTCGATATTTGTTAAAACTTTCATCGCTCCAGCGTAGGCCGGAAGATAAGGCGCTGCTCTATCGCCATTTTCAGCAAATCCAGCTTTTATTTCAGGTGTTGGGCCACTCGTTTCTGTACCTGTTAATGCAAATCCCGTTACGACATACGATCCGTCTACAGTCTGGGCAAATAGTTCATCATTATCGGGTATTGCTAGCAGTCCTTTTCTTGCTTCCTCAAATTCAGGCCGCGCGGGCAGCATTTGGCGCAGGCTTTTTGGGGACAAACGGTCTGGTTGGGAGAACACCATATCAAAAACAACAGCAGATGCACCTAACTCATTTAGTCGGGCAACAATCTCAGCCATAACGTCTCTGGGCCAAGGCCATTGGCCTACACGGCTAAGGCTTTCATCGTCTATATCGAGAATTCGTACGGGTATGTCATTTGAGTACTCTCTAGGCTTTAGTCTCTGATATTCATCAAAAACCCGATGTCTCATTTGTTCTACAAAGGTGGGTTCAATAACGTGAATGCCTGTTGATAGAAGAAGAAATAATATGGGTAAAACAGGCGACCATGGAAATTTTCTCATTTTTATTGCTCCGGTCCAATACGACCCTCTGCTCTACCAAAGTTGTTGAAATGGTTTATGGCTTGTTGTTCCATAGCACGCTGAAAATCACGGCCAGGTGCAATCCCGAGAGCTTTCACCGCTTGCCGGGCGTGTAGCATTACATCTGGGTTGTCTATCAAGTATTGCAGGGAAGGGGACTCGCTTATTTGTATTAGCGGCTGGGGTGTAGCTTTTTGTAATGATAGTTGTTGCGATCGCTCAATGCCATCGATATGCCGCCCTTCAGCTCTACCAAAAGTATTATAATGCTCCAATGCGACCTGTTCCATCGCCTGCTGGTAAGCTCGCCCGGGCGGAATTCCACGGGCGTCTACAATATTTTTAGCATGTATCATTACATCAGGATTTCTTATGAGATAAGATAAGCCTATTGAGCTAGAGACCGAAATAAGGTTTGTATTTGATAT
>CACITD010000011.1 GCA_902589475.1 uncultured Alphaproteobacteria bacterium
CTGCGGCTATTTGATCCCCAGGGGAGGTTGGATTATTAGCGATTTCACAAGGAGTTTCTAAATTTGCCTCACAACTACCATTTTCCGTGTCTGTATTTTCGCCACTTGAGGGTGCTCCAAATCTGTCTTCGGCACCTGACGGTGGCACAAAACCTATGGGGTTTCCAAATCTGTCTTCAGTACCTGGAGGCGGTGGAAACTGTCCTTCGCCGCCTGGAGGAGGTGGAAACTGTCCTTCGCCGCCTGGAGGAGGTGGAAACTGTCCTTCGCCACCTGGAAGCGGTGCAAAACCTATGGGTCCGTCAGGTGCTGGTAAAAAACCGCCTCGGCCGTCGGGAATTAAAAAGGCGGGGCCACCCTGAATCGGTCCAGCTCGGCCTGGGTCTAATACAACGAACCCTCCAGGAGCTTGGTCAGGATTAAATGTACCATCAGGATTTTGGATTGGTGGCGCTAAAGCAATACCAGCATTGTTATGTTGGAATATAGCATTAACGCCTGCTACTTCCTCTGGGCTGAGATTTGCCAATGCTGATGCAGGAACGCCTGCCAGAACTTCAGGTTCACGTACAAATGACTCGTTTCGTTCATTGCCAATATCAGTCGAGATACCTGCGGGTGCCTCGCCAACAGGGCCGCCGGAATTTGGCCCAGCTGGACCTGGTTGGGGCATTGGCATCATTGACATACCATCAACCCCGGAAGGCATAGGTGGCATTATCATTTGTATATTAATTGGAGGTGCCATTTCCACTTTGCCCATGCCAGTATCCATCATTGCATTAATATTCATCGGCATAGGCATTGGAGCCGCCTGTGCCATTGGCATCATTGGCATTTGTCCACCATCGCTCCCAGGCATTGGCATCATTGGCATTGGACCGCCTTCACCGCTAGCCATTGGCATCATCGGCATTGGACCGCCTTCACCGCTAGCCATTGGCATCATCGGCATTTGCTCACCATCGCTTCCAGGCATTGGCATCATTGGCATTGGCCCACCTTCGCCACCAGGCATTGGCATTGGCCCACCTTCGCCACCAGGCATTGGCATTGGCCCACCTTCACCGCCGGGTATTGGCGCCGCGGCTGTTTCGGTTTTGCCTGTTTCATTATTCTGATTGGCTGTTTTACTTGGTTCCGTTCCACCTTTGTTTCCTGGGGGAGGTGTATCCTCCTTCTCTGTTGATGCTGAGTTTTCGCTTGACGCAGTATTCGAGGACTGTTCGTTAGTAGGAGCTTGTCCTTCATCTTTTTCCTCAGCTGGAGCACTAGAAGTGGTCGTTGTGGAAGATTTTTTATCATCCGAAGGCGCAGGTTGACTTTCTTCAGACTTTTGCGTCTCTGTTTTTTTTGGAGCGGTCGTTTCTTCAGCAGCCGCAGTTTTTTCTTCTGCTCCGCCGCCCTCTAACTTTTCTAAATTCTTTTTCATTTCTGCTCTGTCACGTTTTTGAGAGGGACCTGGTGGTTGACCACTCCCTGTAACGCTAATAAATCGCCCTGGTATGCGAGTTGTAACCGTTACATTGTTCGCTGTGACTGTCATCTTATTACCAAATAGAAAATCAGCATTAAGCTTGCCATTAGCGGCCTGATCAACAACGACAATTCCGCCCATGACCCCAAGCGTAGCTACCGGTGTTTTCAATTTTATCGGTTTTCTCTTTGAAATACGTCCGCCAACGATACGGAAAACGCCCTTGGTTACACTGAGCGCCATATCACCTGTTCCTGCGTTTGGATCAAAAACGTATTTATCAATAGTCATATTTGCGTTTGGACCGATTGTTATGGCTGTTCCATCTTTAAACAGCAATTGCGTGCGGCCAACGGGGCCCGTTTCTACTTTCTCGTTAAAGTAAACTTCTAAACCTGTTTTTAATCGGCGCTGTAACATTTTAGGGGGTTCACCTAAAACCTTGTTTTTAACAATAGTCGTAACCCCGATCTTTGTGACATCCTTTGCGGCGAAAGCTTGTTGATATGGATATGCTACCGTCAACGAGAAAATCATTAATGCAGGAACCAACTTGCCCGCAAAATGTTCTCTATAAATAGTCATTTCTATTTCCTCCCAGCTTTAGGCTAGAACTGCTTTGATATCCCGATTGTAAGTGAAATATTATCATACTCAGAATTTGGTATATTTGAATCTACGCGGGTAAAACCAGCGGAGATAAGTACCGCTAATGTTTCTCCAGCTGGTATAGTCAAGGAAGGACTAAACCGCATTGTGTAATCATTCCTTGTTGTATCAGGATCGATAGTTGGATTTGCGCCGGCGTATTCACGAAACGATCCGCCAAAACTCAATCCCGCCGAGAGGGGATCTTTAATTAAATTGAAGGGTGCATTGAAGGTTTTGTTAATAGTCGCATTTAGGGTATAATCTCTGTTGTTTTGAATGTTGGTTTTTGTTTCTTCTGTTGCAACAACAGATGACAATTGTATCTGCATTGTATTAGACGCAATATAACTTGCGTTGACTGTTAGGCGATTGCGAAAACCGTCTAAAATACTAGCGTCTTTGTTCTCACGTGCCATAACACGCGCATCTAAATTGAAATTTAATTTTTCTGAAGCTCTTATATCGGCGCTAAAACCTGCTCCATGACTATAGTAACTTTCATCTTCACTTACTATTAAATAGTCACCAGCTATAAAAGGACGGACAATTGGCTTGTTCAAAAAGTCTAACGGAATAGCAAATTTGGGGCCGATGTTCGCATCTACTACTCGTGCATTTACAAATGTTTGATCGAACTGCTCGTTTCCATAGATGTTTAAGCTGGCCTCTAAAAGCTTTTTTGGTTCACTTTGGAAGTCATATGTATAGTTTATACTCCCGGAAACAAATACGTCGAAGTCGCCTTTGTTCGTGAATTCGTCTGGTAAAAACGAAGGTGCTCCAAAAAGTTTAACTTTCGTAGATCTGGGCCCCGAACTTGCGTTTGTTTGGTATTTTATTCCTGAGAACGTGCTTCCACTGAAACTGTGATTGGTGAGTCTGTTTTCTATCTCCTCGATAAATGGTGCCGCTTTTTCAATGAGCACTTTTGGTGTCTTTTTATCTTCTAGCAATTCTTCAAAATAAGTTGCCGCTACGTCATACGAACCTAATTTGAAATACAATACGCCCAACTCGTAACGCACCCTTGGCAAATTTGGATCAAGTATTAGCATGCGTTCAAGAGAAGATATCGCGCCTTCAAAATCTCCGGCTTTAATGGCTAATCCAGCAAAAGAAAACGTTTTTTCCAAATTAGCTGGGTCTTTGAACATTGTTTCAAAGGCTTTTTCATATGCCCTTCGTACTTTATCGGGCGTCCCGTCACTAACACCTTGCGCTATCGAATTGTTAAAGATCGAAAAACTGATAATAAGCGCAACAGAAAACAAAAATATAAAGCCGCTACGAGTCATCTATTTTATACAATCAACCAAAATCTCTTAACAGACAGTGTTACAATAGAGTATTTATATCAAAATACTAAATCATTTCAGCCAAAATAGCTTCCAGACACTGACATAAAACATTTATAAATCATCAATAGTTCGGTTCACTGGTTTGCTTGATAGAGATATTGAAATGAAAATAGGCTTTACTCGGCTAATACTACTTATTTTACCAACGAATCGATAATGTTTTAGTTGATCTTTATAGGCGAGAGACCAGGGGGTATTTAACAGATCATTCAGCAATAAAAAAATTATATATAAAAATTTACAAAGTCTAAAAGGAGGATGACTTTTGATTAAACGACTTGTTGCCGACGATGTAACGGAGCAATCCCGGCAGGTATTGAAAGTAATAAAACAAGAAGGCGTAGCTATTATTCCATTGGATGTCGCCTACGCTATTGTAGGAAATTCAAAAAAATCTATTGAAACCATATTCAAATGTAAAAACAGATCATTTGATAAGCCTTCTGGAATGTTTTCTAACTATGAGCTGTTAAAAGACATACAGGTAATTGCGTCATGGAAGCATGACATAATAAAGGCCGTAATTTTTGATAACGATCTACCTATGTCGACGGTGGCGCCCTTTAAGCCAGACCATCCCATGTTTAGGAATGTCGATAGTTGGGTTCTTAAAAATTCAACTAAGATTGGAACCTTAGATATGCTCCTCAACGCAGGTGAATTTCATAATGAAATGACTAAACAGTCGATGGAGTTAGAAATGCCTGTTCTGGGATCATCCGCAAACACTTCTCTTACCGGGTCAAAATACAACTTAGACGATATAGACCCGCCTGTCTTCGGAGCAGCGGATATTCTGATAGATGGAGGGACATCGAAGTACAAAAACGAGAAAGGAAGATCATCAACAATAATCGACTTTGGTAATTTTCAAACTATTCGGATTGGGGTTTGCTATGATAAAATCAGAACAATCTTCTCTAAATTTGGCGTCGATTTAGTTGAAGATAAAGACTGATTTGATTAATTTTAAATCCGTGAACCTTAGCTTTTATTAAACCGAATTTTGGCTTGCCCAAACATCTAGGATTAGTCGTTTTCTATATCTGTTAGGTAACCGATACTGATGGTATATTTTCATACGTCCATTTAGCTAGCTGGGTAGCAAAATAATCTTGTTCGCGTTGCCCTATAATCTGTATCCCAACAGGCAAATTGTCTACGCTGAGCATCGGAATAGTGACGCAAGGAGCCCCTAAGATGGAAGTTGCAAAATTAAACGCAGGATCACCAGTGGGTCGTTTAACTAAATGTGATTTATCATCATCTGCATTCCATATCGGAGCCGGGCCGGGACATGAGAGTGTTATCATTCCATCTGCTAGAGCGGAGACCCGTTTATGAGCTTCGCGAGCATATTCCCGCAATAATAAATTTTTAGAATAGTCTTCGGGGGTCATAGCCTCTGCTAATGATAGCGAATCTTTTAACCGCTGGCTTACTTTATCGGGAGATTTATCAACGAGGTTACAATACGTCCAATGGTTTTCCCAGCCTGTTATAGAATTAGCAATATCTCCCGCGTGGCTTACTTTTTGTTCCAATTGCTCAACTAACTCCGACATTGACCGCTTTACTATCGTCACACCATTACACTCGAATTGTGAAAGCAAGCGCAAAAAAGCTTCTTTCGTTTTGTTGTCGACAATATCCCAGCCTTCTGTTTCAAGAAATATTAATCGACCAGGCTTTATAGATGTTGGAAGTTTAGAGGGTCCTTGGAGACCAGTAAAATTTGGATCACCACCAGTCCGTTTGGCTATTTCTATAGCTACTAGCCACATATCTTCAATCGACCCGGCATGCGGTCCGTGGGTGCTCATAGAAGTTGTTTGGCGTTCTCCTCTATGCAAACCTCCTTGGCTAGGTTTGAGCGCAAAATTTCCGCAGTAACCGGCGGGTCTAATAATTGATCCAGCTACCTGGCTTCCGATCGCAACTGGTAGCATCCTTGCAGCCACGGCGGCGGCTGAACCGGATGATGAACCCCCAGGTGTTCTATCTAAATCAAATGGGTTTTTGGTTGGGCCAGGGTGAGACCCGCCTAATTCGGCTGTCACAGTCTTCCCTACGATAACAGCGCCGGCATCTCGGAGGGCTGATACCATAGCATTATCGTTACCTGGGAAGTATCCCTTATATGCTTCACAACCCATTTCTGTGGGCATGTCACGTGTTTCTAATAAATCTTTTATTCCAATTGGTAGTCCATCGATAGCGGACAGTTGTTGGCCATTTGCCCATCGCTTAGTACTTTCATCAGCTAATTTCCGAGCCGTTTCGGGTTGAGAAGTTACAAAGGCTTTTATTTCGCCGTCTTTACTAGTGATTTGATTAAGGCATTCTTCTAAATATGTTCTTGGCGTTCGCTTTGAATTTGAGAACTCATGGGTTATGTCAAAAAAGGTTAGCGCTTTGAACGTGTTACAATTGTATTCTGGCATTTGTATTAACTACCCGAGAATTTTTCATATTATTGATAAGTTGAGTATATAAGTTTTACGATTACTAGGCACTTAAAACTTTTGGGCAACGGTCGCGATAACGACAGAGCGATATCGAAATAGCTATTAAAGATACGATCATAAAAACTAGAAACTACTAGTCACTTATAATATTTGGTAGGTCGATCATCCCAGGCACCCTAAATCGCTATCTTGTTGACCAAACGACCTTGAGCATGGTTTTTTAAAATATTGTAATTTTGAGAGAAGGATCAATGTCCATTAGTATTCCCGTGATTGACTTGAGCCCGTTTCGTAAAGGTACTTCTGATCACAAAAAAAAGGTGGCGGAAGCTGTAGCGTCAGCTTGGGAGAAAATTGGTTTTCTTGTCATTGAGGGGCACGGTATAGATCCAGCTGAAGGGTCTCAACTCTATAATAGTGCAATGAGTTTTTTCGACCTCTCACTTGATGAAAAGTTGACCGTTCGTCGGCCTCGCAATGATCAAAACCGTGGCTATATACCTTACGGTGAAGAGACGTTAGCTCGAATGCATGGTGGTAATACGCCGCCAGATTACAAAGAAGTATTTGCCATAGGCCCTGACGACTTTCCTTCCACGGAATATTATACTGGGCCGCTTGCTTATCCCGATTTTGCATCCAATCTCTGGCCAATAGAGCCTGTCACTCTGCGATCCAATATGCTGACCTATTACGCATCGATGGTTGATTTATCGCGGCTTCTGGCGCGAATTTATGCAGTCGCTCTCGATTTGCCGGAAGATTTCTTCGCCGCAAAACTTAAACGCCATTCTTCACAATTACGGTTACTTCACTATCCTGTGCCCGACGAACCATTTCAGCCAGGTCAATTGCGGTGTGGTGCTCACTCCGATTTAGGGATGACAACAATTTTGCGTAATGAGGAGGTGTCAGGAGGGTTGGAGGTGTTGACTCCAGAGGGTGATTGGCTTGTTGCCCCAGCAATACCAAATACTTTTATTGTGAATTTAGGAGATCTAATGATGCGTTGGAGTAATGACCGCTGGCGTTCAACACAACACCGCGTTGCCATTCCTGAAACTGATAAATGGTCGGAAAGCCGCCGGCTGTCTTTTGGGTTTTTCGTTGTGCCTGAATATGATGCGATGGTAGAGTGTGTGTCAAATGATGGTTCACCGGCCAAGTATCCGCCAATAACGGTGCGTGATTATCGCACCAATCGCTTTACTGCGGGAGCGGGCCTGCAACCTACGGACGAGACCCTAAGTTGAACTATGGAATGTTTCAGTAATATCGCCAAGATAAGCTTCGGGGGTTCTTCGTATAGATCGCGTTTTTGCCGCAAGAATTTGGAAAATGTAAAAACCGTTTTGGGTTGTTTGGATTTGCTTTGCCTGAGTGATAGCAAAATATATGTAAAGGGTTATAATTGACGTTTCACTTAAGTGTTTTCTTTAATGTAAGTTTTCCGAGCGGGGTGAGTTTTAAATCATGGCTCATAAAGTTAATAATCTGAATGGTGATTTTGGTGTCATTATCGAAGGGGTGAGTAGGGAAGATTTATGTAGTTCTGAATTCAGGCAACAAGCCCATCAACTTTGGATTAAAAATGGCGGCCTTATTGGTTTACGCGGTATTGACCTGAATAAATTAACGTCAAACGAGTTGATGGATTGGTCTGCCCACTTCGGTGATGTTGATCACGACAACTTTGTTGCCCGGGAAGATAAAAAAGTTGATGGTCTACCAATACTACGTATCGGAAACACACGGGATGAATCGGGAAAAAGCAATTCGAACTTTTCCAAAGTTCCTGCGCTGCGTAATGACAACGACATGCGTTATAATTCAAAAACCCGAAGGCCAGTATGGCATACCGACTCAACGTTTCGTCGAGAACCACCGATAGGTTCGGTATTTCATTGCCGGAAAGCGCCGCCGTCTGGGGGAGAAACACTATTCGCAGACACTCGATCATCTTTAAAAAAATTGGATCCTGAGCACCGTAAAAAGTTAGAAGAGCTTGAGGCTGTTTGCTCGCTGGCACATCACGACAAAAAAATCAGCCTTTATTCCCCTGGGTATCCGACGTTGAATGAAAAAGAACGAGCAGCAAATCCCCCAAACCGGGTTCCACTCGTACTCCATCATCCCGTTAGCGGAGAGGCTGCGATTTATGGCCTAAATAGTTCTACCTGTGCAATCGTTCCGAAGGGGGAGGTCATCTCTGATTCTGATTTGGATGTTTGGGATTTAGAGGGCAAGGAGGATGATAGTGTGAAAATTTTAAGAGACTTACTTCCCTTTATGACTGCGCCGGATTTCACTGTAAAATGGACTTGGCAAGAGGGTGATATTGTCGTTTGGGATAATCGGTGCACTATGCATGCAGCTACGGGGTTTGATGACAAAAACTATATTCGCGAAATGTGGCGATTAACGCTTCTTCAAAGTAGCTCTTAAGCGGCATAAAAGTTAGCAGTGGTATTTCCAGAATGATTCAGTATCTCTGCTTGCGTGTATTTCTCTTTACTAGTTTATCAAAAAATCTTTTGGTGCTTAGATAGACAAGCATGCAACTTCAGTGTCGAGCCAGTTGGCTAGATTCGTGAGTTCCCAATCGTGGTGTGGCGCACCTATCACTTGCACGCCAAGTGGCATACCGTTAACCGCTATTTTTGGTAAAGTGATGGCGGGTGCCCCAAGTGCTGAAGTGGCGGCGTTGAAAGCGGGATCACCGGTTAAGAAGGCATATTCCGCTTCACCGGAATCGGCATGGAAGTCCATGTCTGGAGCGGGTCCTACACTGGCTAGCGTTATGAAAGCATCAGTGGTCGGGGCGACTTCAGCTAGAGCCTGCCTCATGTGGGCACGGGTGGCTAGGGCCATGCGGTAATCCTCAAGCGTCAATTTTTCAGCCATTTCAACCCATATAGTGAGCTCGTCGCTTAGTTTTTCAGTCTCACGATATTGTCGTAGTATCCAACGCAATTCAAATGAGCAAATTTCACGACAAAGGCGGACAGCGTCGCTGATTTTTACCTCAAAATCGTTCGCTAGTTTGCTGTCATTGCGAGTTACAATGTCTACGCCCATATCTCGCAATTGCTCTAAATAGCTTGTAAATGCAGCACGCGTGGTATCATCGCATTTTGCCCAACCTTCAGTCTCAAGAAAAGTGAGGCGTTTTGGCTGCGCTTTTGTTCCAAGGGTTTTAGGTCCATAAAGGCCTGGAAAACCCGGGTCGCCGCCAGCGCGTTCAGCGACTTCGCTGGCCACCGCCCACATGTCTTGTAAACTCGCGGCGTGTACGCCTAAATGTAATTGGCTCAGACCTAATCCTTCTCCCATATGCAGCGCACCTAAAGTGGGCTTAATAGCATAATTTCCGCAAAACGAGGCTGGTCTAATAATTGAACCTACCACTTGATTGCCAAGCGCGGTGGGCACCATTCCGGCGCCGACAGCTGCCGAACTCCCGCTAGATGAGCCACCCGGCGTCTTGGTTGTGTCAAATGGATTGCGCGTCGGACCTGGCTTAACAAAAGCAAACTCTGTGGTCACAGATTTTCCAACAATGAGTGCGCCCGCACGCCGAAGTGCATCAACTGATGCCGAGTCGAACCCTGTCTCATTATTTTCAAAAATTGGACTTCCAAATTTCGTGGGCATGTCGCGGGTTTGGATCACATCCTTTATCCCTATCGGCATCCCATCGACCGGTGAAAGCGGGGTGCCGGAGGCGTAGCGGCTATCGGCCGTTTTTGCTTCGGCTCGAGCGGCGTCTAGACGCGTTGTCACCCAGGCCTTCACCTCTGGTTCTTGGGTGTTGATGGACGCGATACACCGGTCCAGGAAATTCGAGGGTGTATCCTCGCCCCGCAGGAATTGATCAGCTTTATCAGCGAAACTGTTTAAGCCTGAACCAGGGGTATATTGAACGGGCAAATTCATTAGTTAACCTCATAAATTAGGCAATAACTGCACTCAATATATTTGCAAACATATATGATAGCCTACAACAAGCTCAGATTGTTCCATTTATTGACTAAGAAATGCTTGCGGCAAACAAATCTTCAGTATTCACAGTTCTTTCACAGTTCGTATAAAACGGACCAAATCATACGTCTATCGTATTTTCTTTTTCCCAGGTAGAAAAATGCGATGCGTATGAGTTCCATTCATCTTCTTTTAATGAAATATAAGCCTTTGAAAACTCTTCACCTAAAGATTGTTTTAAGACTTTATTTCTTTCAAAAACACGAAGTGCATCCAGTAAATTGAGAGGTAGTTTTTTTACAGACCTCATTTTTTGACTATCAGCGTACATATCAATATCGAGGCGTTTTCCAGGATTAGTTCGATTATTTATACCGTCTATACCTGCCGCGATTATCACTGCCTGCAGTAAGTAAGGATTAGCTGCCCCATCTGGGAGCCGAAGTTCAAATCTACCAGGTGCCGGCACGCGTACCATATGAGTTCTATTATTTCCTGACCATGTTGCGGTATTTGGTGCCCATGTAGCACCCGACTGTGTTCTGGGCGCATTGATTCTTTTGAAACTATTCACGGTAGGGTTCGTGATTGCTACAAGACTAGTGGCATGTTCCATTAACCCCCCTAAAAAATTGAGCCCTAGTTCAGAAAGGCCCACTTCATCAGTTTTATCGGCGAACTTGTTATTTTTCGCATCTTTATCCCAAGCAGAGATGTGTGCATGGCAGCCATTCCCCGTGAGTGCTTCGATGGGTTTGGGCATAAATGTTGCCTTAAAACCATGTTTTTCTGCGATTGATTTTGTCATGAATTTAAAAAAACTGTGTTTATCTGCTGTGTTTAATGCGTCGTCAAATTCCCAATTCATCTCAAATTGACCATTTGCATCCTCATGATCGTTTTGATAGGGCTGCCATCCCATTTCAAGCATACAATCGCAAATCTCGGCTATAACATCGTAGCGGCGCATAATAGCTTGTTGGTCATAGCAAGGTTTAATAGAGTTGTCTAAATTGTCAGAAATTCCACTTCCATCCGTGTTAAGTAAAAAAAATTCGGCCTCTATTCCTGTTTTAATAAAAAGCCCTTGTTTTGATGCAGCGTTAATTTGTTTTAGTAAAACATTACGAGGAGCTTGAGCGACGGGTTGGCCTTCCATCACGCAGTTTGCTGCGACCCAGGCGACTTCACGTTTCCAAGGAAGCTGGATAACCGAGCGCACATCGGGAACAGCCAACATATCTGGATGCGCTGGACTCATGTCTAGCCAAGTGGCAAAACCAGCAAATCCTGCCCCATCTTTCTGCATCTCTGGTATTGCTTCTGCTGGAACTAATTTTGCTCTTTGAGCGCCGAATAAATCAGTAAAAGAAATCATAAAATATTTAATATTATGCTTCTTTGAAAACTCTACTAGATCTTGCATCATCACCCTTTCTTTGAAACTCAATAATAAAACTCAGGTTATATTATTTGTATTATCTCTGCCGGGTATCCAATTAGTGCCGGCAAGAGGTACGCCTGCCATAGCAGCAGCCTCGATCGTTAAAGCACACAAGTCCTCTGGCTCGAGATTATGCAAATGACTTTTTCCACAAGCACGGGCAATGGTCTGTGCTTCCAACGTCATTACTTTTAAGTAGTTGCTCAGTAATTTACCTGCGGCTATTGGATTTAACCTTTTTATCAAGTTTGGGTCTTGTGTTGTTATTCCGGCTGGATCGTTCCCTTCGTGCCACGCATCGTATGCGCCAGCAGTCGTTCCTAAGGCGTTATATTCATCTTCCCACTTGGGATCATTATCACCAATAGCTATTAAAGCGGCCGTTCCAATTGAAACTGCATCTACACCTAATGCGAGAGCTTTTGCAACGTCAGCACCATTTCTGATGCCACCTGACACTATCAGCTGTACTTTTCTATGCATCCCTAACTCTCGGAGTGCTTCAACTGCTGGACTTATACAAGCAAGCGTGGGTAAGCCAACATGTTCTATGAAGACGTTCTGGGTGGCAGCGGTTCCACCTTGCATGCCGTCTAGTACAACCACATCTGCTCCTGCTTTCACAGCAAGTGTAGTGTCGAAAAACGGCCGTGCGCCTCCAACCTTAACAAAAATAGGCTTTTCCCATTTTGTGATTTCCCTTAGCTCCAAAATTTTTATCTCAAGGTCGTCCGGTCCGGTCCAATCTGGGTGACGACAGGCGGAGCGTTGATCGATACCTTGAGGCAGGTTGCGCATGTCGGCAACCCGATCGCTTATCTTTTGCCCCAATAACATTCCACCTCCACCCGGTTTCGCTCCTTGTCCGATCACGACCTCTATCGCGTCAGATTTACGGAGGTCATCTGGGTTCATACCGTATCTCGAAGGAAGATACTGGTAGATTAAGGTTTTGGAATACTGGCGTTCTTCTTTGGTCATTCCTCCGTCGCCGGTTGTCGTAGAGGTTCCTGCAGCAGTAGCACCTCTACCAAGAGCTTCCTTAGCTGGTCCCGAAAGTGCTCCAAAACTCATACCAGCAATCGTTATTGGAATATCTAATCGCAGAGGTTTTTTTGCAAAACGTGCACCTAAGGTAACGTTCGTAGCACACTTCTCTCTGTAGCCTTCTAAAGGATATCGGGAAATTGAAGCTCCCAGAAATAAGAGGTCATCAAAATGTGGTACACGCCTTTTTGCTCCTCCGCCTCGAATATCATAGATCCCAGTTTTTGCAGCTCGTCTAATCTCGGCATTAGTAGTGTCTGTAAACGTTTGTGACTTGATTACTTTTTTTTCCAACATATTGCTCATCCTAGTAATCTGAGGCGTTGTCTATCTTAAAATGATACAATTCTCTAGCGGAGCCATATCTACGAAAATCCTCTGGTTTTGCATCTGCCTCCGCCTCTCTCAATAAAGAGTCCAAAGTTTCCAAATGCTTTTGTTTCATCTCTTTTTCTATACAATCTGCCCCAAGATCATTGGCAGAACCCCTAACGAACAAATTAGCCTCATAGAGCGAGTCACCAAGGGCTTCGCCAGCATTTCCAAGAACAACTAGGTTTCCGGATTGAGCCATGAAAGCGGACATGTGGCCAATATTTCCGTGTACAACGATATCGATACCTTTCATAGAAATACCACATCTAGACGCGGCGTTACCTTTAACGACTAGCAGGCCGCCGTTTCCAGTAGCCCCTGCATATTGACTAGCATCTCCCTCGACAATAATTTTTCCTGACATCATGTTTTCCCCAAGTCCTGGGCCTGCCGATCCAAAGATATGTATGTTTGCTTGCTTATTCATGCCTCCGCAATAATAACCAACCGATCCTTCGATCGACACATTGATAGGGGCATCCAAGCCAACGGCAATAGCATGACTTCCTCTTGGATTTGTAACTTGCCAATCTATTTGATTATCATGATCGTGGGGCGCCTGCAGGGCTTCGTTTAGAGAGCTTAGGCTATCTTTTTTTAAATCAAAATTTTTCATTTCATTGGGTCCAAAAATATACCGTAGATGGTTCAGGTTCCCAAATTTTAGCTTGTGTTATATTCGGCAAGTCGACGAGGGCTCTGTATTCTGAGCCAAAGGCAACATATTGGTCTGTCTCAGCCATCACAGCTGGTTTACATGCTATAGGATCCCGCAGAACACCAAAACCTCTCTTAGTGCCAACTACAAATGTAAAAAAACCATCAAGATCCTCTAATCCCTTTTCTAGAGCCTCTCCTAATGTCGCTCCATCCGACATTTGGTTTGTTAAGTAGGCTGCCGCTATCTCACTATCATTTTCTGTTTCTATCTTTATTCCATCTCGAACTAAATTTCTTCGTAAATTATTATGATTTGAAAGCGAACCGTTATGAACTAGACATTCATCAGGTGCAGTTGAAAAAGGATGAGCACCTAATGTTGTTACTTCAGATTCTGTTGCCATTCGCGTGTGCCCAATTCCGTGACTCCCTTTCATCTTATGAATTGAAAAACGATCTATTACTGAAGACGGCATGCCTGTTTCTTTATATATCTCTATCGAAGAACCCACGCTCATAACACGAGCCCTAGGTATATAATTTTCAATAAGTTCAAGTATAAATTTTATTTTTGCATTATTTGCACGAATTACTGCATGTGTGTCTTTGAAGCTAATATCCAACCTTTCATCTAACTTTTCGCGCAAAATGCTTTCTAATGTCTCAAAATCGTTATTTTGTTTATCTGATTGGATTGTAATTTTGCTTTCGGTGTTCGCCGGCTCGCCATAAATAGCTACGCCGGCGCTGTCAGGACCCCGATCACTCATGGTTATAAGCATCTGCGACAGCAATTGCCCAAGTTGATTTTGGAGTGAGTGATCTTTTAAAAACAGTCCAACTATGCCACACATATAAGTAACTCTCTGGTTTGTTCTAAAGTAATGTAGGCTTGCATCAGATGTTATTCAATACAAGGAAAACAAATCTCAGTTAAGTTTATTGGCGAGTATTATTTCTTATTGAGAAGCCCGTTGGTCATATTCAACTTTTGGAGCCAACAAAAGAATTCGACTACCGATGAAAATGGTAATAGCACACAGCATCAGGACATAGAACAGTCCATCAAATCCCCAGTTGGATTGGACAACTGCAATAAGTGGCAAAGCACCGGAAAAGGCAAGAAAGCTGACCATATATCGGGCACCGAACGCTCGGGAGCGAGAAATCTTAGAAGCAGTCGTTCCAATAAGGAAGTCGCTAACCGGAACCTGTCCAAATACACCCAGCATAATACCGAGCGCCACTGCAAAAGCTGCAAGGTCAGTCAATCCTGGCATTAGTAACAGTGCCGCGGTTTGCACAATCGTGACTAATGCGAGAGTAGGGCGGGCACCCCATCTATCAAGCATATGGCCGGTAACCAGTTGCGCCAGCGATGCAGCGGCGAAGACTAAGAAGGCAAGAGCACCAATTATTGATGCGGATTCGAGTTTAAAAGACCTTAAAGTATTCGAGATTGTAGTTGCTAGCCCAACAAGACGCTCTTCGAAAATTTCAGGTAACGCAACTGTAGTCGATTGGAACACAATACTGCCCAGCACAGCAGTCATATAGACACATATCAAAACACGCCAGAGTGGCCCGTAATCCGCTGGTTTAGTTGCGGCAGCACCACCAACCGGTGGGAGCTCTTCGACGTTTCGCGAGATTTGCAGGTATGGAAAAGCAAAAAAGATAGAGATTATGCCTGGAATAAAAAATGCGGCCCGCCATCCCGCCAAGTCGATCATAAAGCCAGTCACTAAAGCAGCGCAGCCAACACCAAGATTACCCCAAACCCCGTTCACGGCTAAGCGCATTCCAGTGTGTTTCCATCGCCCGGTTACGATCGCCAAGCCTACAGGATGGTAGATCGACCCAAAAATACCTATGAGGAGTAGCCCTGCACCTAATTGCATCGGTGTTTGTGCGAACCCTGTTAAAATCGATGAGATGCCAATACCAATGAAAAAGACAATCATCATATGGTCTCGACCCCAGCGATCTGCCAAGATACCCATTGGTAAAGAACAAACAGCAAACGCAGTAAAACCAGGAGCTCCGTACGGGAGGAGTTCCGCGTAACTCATCCCCCATCCAGCACTAAGCGTTAGCGCAGCGACCGTTGCAAAGATCAACATGAAGTAATGATCTAAAAAATGCCCGACGTTAAGAAGTAAAAAATATCTTGAGTCACGTGAAACCATGGAGTACCTCATACGCCCGGGTAAAGTTAAAAATTATTACAACGTTATTTTACAACAAGAATTTGAGAAACTATAAAGGTTTTGAATAACACCCCTAACCAATTTGATAGCGTGCTACCGACTCCTCGTCCCAGTCAAGACCGAGCCCTGGACGATCAGGGATTTCGAGTTTACCTTTAACAACCTGATAAGGTTCTGCCAAAACTGCCTCGGCCCAATCTTGCCACTCTAATAGATGGGCTGTACGAGTAACCCGCATGACATGGGCTGCAACCTCAGGATAGAGATGTGTTGACATTGGGATGTTAGCCGCCGCCGCCAATCCGGCTGCCTGCAGCCAACCGGTCACCCCACCAATTCGCATAAAATCGGGCATCACAAGATCGCAGGCCTTAGCACTCAGAGCTTTGTACATGTCCTGTACCCCATAAAAGTTCTCTCCGATCTGCAGTGGTGTTTTCAACTCGCGGGCAAGTTTGGCGTAGCCTCCAAAATCATTATAGATGATGGGCTCCTCTATCCAGACTAGGCCCAAATCATCAATTGCATGGCAACGTGATAAAGCTTCGGCCATATCCATTCCCTGATTAAAATCCACCATAAGCTCAATATTATCATCGAGCGTGTCCCTTAATGCTTGGGCGGTCGCCAAATCGTCCGATAATTGTTCGCGTCCCATACGAAACTTCAGCGCTTTAAAATCACCTTCGGCAATCAGCTCTAAAGCCTCTGCGGCTACCTCCGCGGGCGATCTGAGCCATAATGCATTACTGTTATAGGAAGCTACCGGACCTACCGAGCCGCCAAGCATTACACATAGAGGCAACTCAGAAGCACGAGCTAAGCAATCCCAAGCCACCATATCAAGACCGGATGCGGCAATCATAGCCAAGCCCTCATAACCGACGAAATGCAAGCTATTTTGAGCGGCTTTGAAAAACTCCACAGGTGCTACTCGCTGGCCTTTCAACATTTCGCCCATATCATGTAATGCCGGTACCAAATAATTCATTGATTTTGGAACATATGGCTCGAGGTAGGCACGCCCAACAACGCCTTCTTCCGTCTCTAGGTCAATCAAGATTAGTGGCCAGAATTCAATTGTCGCAATACGGGCCACTACCGGGCGCTTCAACGGCAATAAAAGTGGGCGAGCTTTCAGAGATCGCAGTGTAAGTTCGGGAAGGGCCATTTGGGCCTCCAAAATTAAAAGTTAAAATGAACTAAAACAGACCACGCCAGTGGTCTAGCAACGAAGTAAAATCAAACTTATCGACTGATCGATGCAGGAGGCCAGATTATTAGCTTACATTTTTATATTAATTGCACATGACTTTAGAGTAAACTGCTTCACCTGTCCTTATTTTTAAGCTTAGTGTAAGTAGTGGTCTTTAAGCATGCAACGGTGAGTGGTGATCTCAAGACCGTCTTTGCTGCTTATTGAAGTGCCGTCGGTTCTTTGATCATGAAAAAGTAACGTAAAATTAACGTTGTTGACGTTGGGTTGTTAAGTGATGCCTAACGATACTGCGGCATACAGCCATTTTTGTTAATCCGCCACTCTCCGTTCATTTTTCTGCTAAAAATGTTGATTTTACAAAGGTTTTGGGTCTATGTTCACCCTAGTCGGGGTGTAGCGCAGCCTGGTAGCGCATCTGATATACATTCTGGAATATCAATGACTTAGCTAAATTTAATCCCTTTTCGATGACACACCAATACCACATATTAACACAAGAATACCACGCAAGACGGTATAATCTGAATTTTCAGATAGAAAAAATCTAATTAAGAACGCTGTAGTTTAGCTAGAGGCTATTTAAATTGTTTTCCGATCCGAACTAGTGCAGTTCCGTGGGAAAAGTTTTTGGAAACTGTTATATTAATGCATCCAGCTCACTAGAATTCAGTGAAAGGGTAATAGCAGTTGTTTGGTCAGCCGAATTAACTGACGAAAATACACCATTAGAGTCAGAAGGCGTAGAGAAGGACGAAGCTTGGCTTTCATCGACATAATAAGCAACACCTTCAAAGTTGAAGCTTGGAAAGTTTTCTAAAACATGATCTTTTTCTATTTCCGATGCTGAGTAGAAATGACTTCCATTATTAGTATTGAAAAATCTATAAAGCGGCACTGATGCTTTGTTTTGATTCTCGTAAGCACTATATGCAGAATTTTCAAAATTAAAATTTGGTAAGTTTTCAATAATACTGTCTCTTTCCAAAGCTGATTGGGTATAGAAATGAACTCCAGTCTGTGTATTAAAAAACCTAAAAACATCAGAAACATCTCCAATCGTGGCATCAGCTGCCTTGAAGGCTGGACCCTCTAGGCTAAAGTGCGGCATCGTCTCAATTATGATGTTGGCTTCGTTTTCGTCGGTCGTATATAGATGACTTCCAGTTTGGGTATTAAGAAATCTAAAGACATTTTGTCCGGATGCTATTTCTTCATCCTCGGGGCCTGCGATAGTTATTGTGACCGTTGTGGACGCGTTACCTCCCTTGCCGTCACTAACTTGATATTCGAAGCTATCTGTTCCAGAAGTTCCAACATCGGCAGTGTATTCTATGAAGTCATAAAAATGTGTGTATTCATGATAAGAAACAGTTCCCTTTGTTGGTGAGGTAAGCCCCGAGGTTGTCAAAAGATCGCCATCTGGATCGCTATCATTTTCACCGACAGTTATACGCACCGTTTGGCCTGCCTTAACGGTTCCTGTGTCAGCGTTTGCAATTGGTGCCGTATTAGTCTCTGAAACGCTCAGTTTATATGTTCCGGTGGGGGCTCCATTACTTGCCACGCTGAAGGAGCCTAAAAAGACATCTTGTGTTTCATTGGCGAAAACAAGCAGTTGGGCGTTATTACCAAAGCCAGTATCATCATCACTAAGCAGAACAGTTTCTCCGTCACTAGCTAAAATTGCTAGAAATGGATCTGATAAAGTTCCTGCATTCGTGGAACTTCCCTCTAAGTCTATCAAATAAGTCTTGCCGGCCAGTGCGCTGAATGAAAACAAATCGCCAAAATCGTTAATGGTGTGTTCGCTAAAAATAGTTTTGCCAGCGGTAATCAGGGCAGTTGTGGAAGCGTCTCCGGCAATATCTGCCTTCGATATAGATTTGGTGAGTGTGTAACCTCGGTAATGGTTTGGTAATAGTCCAAGTTTTTCGATCGAAACCCAATAATCTTGCTTTGCAGGCACTACAGTCTCTACTTTACCAATTGTCCCGAAATCAGAAGCTGCTATCGTACCCGTGGCATCATGGAGTCTTAATGTCGGATTTGTTAATCCGCCAATAATGCTGCTGCCAACTGCAGTTGACGGCGGTAGAGAAGACTGAAATTCTATCTCTAACTTACTTCCTATATCGACTTCACCTATGTACCAGTAGTCACTACTATCAAAGCCAAAACCATTTAATACACCATTAACACTATTGCCTCTAAACCCATATGTTGTGAAGCCAAATGTCTCTGGCGCATCGTCACTACGCAAAGGTTCACTGTCCTTAGCTCCAAGGTCAATGGTCACAATTCCAATATCATTGCCTCCAAACCCGTCACTAATCTCATAGGTAAAGCTATCGCTACCGGTTGCAGTAGGAAATGCAGTGTAAATTAAAGTATTCCCACCCGGATGAATTGAAACACTGCCTTTCGTAGGACTACCCAGTTCTACAAAACTTAACGCATGATCGTCTGGATCTATATCATTTCTCAAAACTTCAAGTTCGATTGTTTGCCCAGGAATACTCGTGTATCTATCATTATTAGCATTTGGTTTGGTATTGAGTGCATCAACTGAAATGGAATATGTGCCGGTCTCAAAAAAGTTGGAGCCACCGACAGATGCGAAGTAGTAGGGGCCAGTTGGCTCATCGTGCACTGTGTAACTAAAAAAGGCATCAGTTGCGATACTATTTGCGCTCGAGCGACCGCTAGCGAAGTCACCAGCTACTAAAGTTTGATTTGGGTCGTATAGCTCTCCATAAGGTATTAGGAGAGTGCCGCTACTTGTTGCTGCTCCCTTTATTTGAAAAACATATGTCCCGCCCTTTTTCAACTCAACTTTAAAAACGTCTCGAAGGTCAATTGTACCGTTAATGTTTGAGTGATCTCCAATCAAAGACTCTCCCAAAATTAGTTGAGCAGAAGTTGAAAAATCATCAGGAACATCTGCGCTTCCCGATATAATCCCAATTGTGTACTCTGGACTTATCTCAAAGACGCCACTGTCGTCGTAGAAGCCTTTTTGCACTACAAGCGTTTTGCCGATCATATCAGATGTTAAGATTACGCTCTCAAATGATAACGGTGCATCCGCAGCATTTTCGGGATATAGATTTCTTGTTGTTTCTACGTCAGCTGGCTGAATAGTAGGTCTAAAATTGGGAGAGTTGGCAAAGGGGTTCATTAAAGATGGCTGATCTTCTCTGTGTCCGAGGCCGATTGCATGACCTAGTTCGTGTAGCATGGTTAAATCGAAAAATGATTTTGACGCGTTTGGATTTATAGCCAGGATACCTTTTTCCCCAAAATGAGGTTCGATAAGATTTGGGTCCGTTGAGAGTGAAAAATCTTGCTCACTAATTTGAAAATAGCCCAGAACATCAGCGCTCCCTGTAGTTTGTTCGGCCATTGGATCATAGCCGATGACAAGATCGGGATCGGTTCCATCAGTCTCAATAAAACTAAAATCAGTATCGCGTCGCCATGCTTCAATAGAGTTTTTAGCCCTAGATTGATCGGAGGTTGAAAAAGGTAACCACCCGAATGTGTTATAATGCTGATAGTTTCCAAGATTAAAGCTGTAACTTATTTGATTTGTTTCCCACTTGTGAACTGCATTCGAGGGAAGGGCGGTTGCAGCCTGACCTACTATCGTTTTAGTTCCAAAATCGTCGATGAGAGAAAATTGATTGTATATAATATTATCAGAGTCCCCATCAGGGTCGGTAAACGATTGATTGGTCGTTATGGTCTGGCCAACTGAAGGAAATCCCGAATATGTTACATTATTCCAGATAGCATTTTGTAGCGTCTTGATATTTACTGTTACGGTTGCAGCATCTACACCGCCTCTGCCATCATTAACCTCATAGGAAAACGTATCCACGCCTCTCGCCGTAGTGAAAGGGGTATATGTTAATGTATCCGCAGAGCCATCATTTTCCGTATATATAACACTACCCTTAGATGGCTGAATGACGGCAGTTGTTGACAGTGGATCTCCATCAGGGTCACTGTCGTTATCTCCAATTCTTATTACAATGCTTTTCCCGACTTCCACCTCTGCTGTGTCGTCTTGTGCTTCAGGTAACCTATTATTAAAAGTTATACTGACTGTTGCGGTGTCTACGCTTCCATTTGGATCAGACACTTGATAGACTATCGTGTCTGTACCCTTTGCTGTGACGTCTGGGGTGTAAGTAATTGTATCGAATGAACCAATGTTTTCGTTAACACGAGCTGTTCCTTGTCTAGGCTCGGATATAATTGAAGTGGTTAATTCAGTATTTTCGGGATGAGTGTCATTTAGTCCGACTTCCAATACTACTTCTTGGCCAGCTACTGCTGAAAAAGTATCGTCGGCAGCTGAAGGGGTCCCTTTGATGGTTATGGTTACATTGGCCGTATCACTTCCGCCATTTCCATCGTCAACTCTGTAAGTAAAACTATCTCTGCCTGAAGTTCTTAAATCCGGTGTATATAGAAATTCGTCTGGTGAACCGATGTTTTCTATAAGTTGTATTGTACCTTTGCCGGGCTGTGTTATGGCCGCCGTGGTTAATTCATCATTAGAATTTGGATCTCTGTCATTAGCTCCAACAACAATATTAACGGGCCTACCTGGACTGGTCGTCGCTACATCATCGTTGGCTATCGGTTCCGCGTTTGCAAAAGTTATAAATACGCTAGCTTCATCGTTACCACCCCTGCCGTCGGAAACCATGTAGGCAAAAGAATCCGACCCAGAAGCGCTAGAAAATGGCGTATAGCTAGCAACGCCGGGAATTGGGTAACTGACTGTTCCTTTTTCGGGGGCGCTAACAGTGGAATAAGTTAGGGGATCAGCGTTGGGATCACTATCATTAGAACCTATCGAAATATTTATTGTTGTACCAACTGTGGATGTCGCTTCATCGTCGCCTGCATTTGGCGGGCTGTTTTCTAGGATAATAGTTACAGTAGCGGTATCGGAGCCACCTTTTCCGTCGTCTACTTTATATTCGAAACTGTCCGTTCCAGAGACGCCGCGATTAGCTGTATACACGACGATATCTGGCGCACCCTCATTCTCTCGATATTGAATATTTCCCTTCTGCGGTTGCGTTAGAATAGTCGAAGTTAATTCATCTCCATTCGCATCAGTATCATTGTCTCCAATTGAAATTACATTTGGTAGTAGGTCTCTGACTATTGCCGTGTCGTTTTCTGCAATGGGATCGTCATTTTCAAAAAAAATAGATACGGTTGCGGTGTCTACTCCGCCTTTCCCGTCTGAAATCTGATACGTGAAAGAGTCGGATTTAGAAGCATTTTGATGGGGGGTGTAGATTGCTGTATCTGGTAATCCTTTTTTATCCTGTATTTCTACTATACCCTTGCTTGGGTTTGTGAGAAGTCTAGTGGAAATCTCATCGTTATCAGGATCGCTATCGTTTGCCCCAATTTGTATTATGGTGGAAGCAGTTGCGCCCGAGGGCAGTGTGATCCGATCATTTTGTGCAATAGGATTAGTATTTTCGAAAGATACAGTTACTGTTGCCGTATCCGTTCCACCTCTCCCGTCCGAGACTTGGTATGTAAAACGATCAACCCCATTAGCATTTAAGTTGGGCGTATAGATAATACTATCTGGTCCATTTACATCCTCAATATATCGGGCCGTTCCTTTTGAAGGGCTGGTTAAGCCCGTCGTCTGAAGCTGATCATTGTTTGGATCGCTGTCATTGGCTCCAACGATGATTGTGATAGGCTCGATAGATATAGCAACGACTGAGTCGTCAAGAGCAACGGGTGGGGCATTTTGAAATGAAACTGTTACGGTTGCTGTATCCGTCCCACCGTTGCCGTCGGATACTCGATATGTAAAACTATCTACTCCGCTGGCACCTGGATTTGGTGTGTAGATTACCGAATCTGGAGTATTTGCATTCTCATTATATTCGACTATTCCTTTTGAAGGGCTGGTTAAGCCTGTCGACTGAAGCTGATCATTATTTGGATCACTATCATTAGCGCCAATAACGATAGTGACTGGTTGTCCAGAGAAAGCGTTTGCGGTATCGTCAAGAGCAACCGGTGGAGCATTTTCAAATGAGACCGTAACAGTCGCTGTATCCGTTCCACCGTTGCCGTCGGATACTCTGTATGTAAAACTGTCAATTCCACTTGCATTAGCCTTGGGCCTATAAGTTACGGCGTCTGGTGACCTTAAATTATCCGTGTACTGGACCGTTCCCTTCGTTGGTTGTGTCAATGAAGTTGTAGCTATTGGGTCGTTATCGGGATCACTATCGTTAGCCCCAATCACTATGGTGGTGTTTGAAGTCGGGTCGGAGATATGGATAGAATCGTCGTTTGCTACTGGCGAGGCATTTTCGATTGTGATAGTAACATTTGCTGTGTCAGATTTTCCGCTTTCATCTACCACTTTATAAGTGAAGTTATCAGTTCCTGTTTGACCTGGATTAACAGTGTATCTGGCCGTATCAGGTGATCCTAAGTTTTCGGTATATTCAACGGTTCCTTTTGATGGAGGAGTAAGTCCAACCGTTGTAAGTTCTTCATTCTCCGGATCGCTATCGTTTGCACCAATTTCGATAACTACTGGACTGCCAGCAGATGCTTTAGCAGTATCATTATTAGCAACAGGGACTGAGTTCGACGCTACTACCGTAACATTGGACTGAATACTTGTGAAAGAGCCTCCCAATGTATGATTAGGTAGATCACCGCTGGAAATATTGTCATCCAGCGCGCCCCCTCGGAAATATGAGATCGTATTATTTGCACCATCTGTCAAATCAATTCTAGAAAGAAAATACTCCCCCGGTTCGACGCTATTGGGAATCGTGAAATCTATGTGAATATTACCCTGAGCAGCGCCTTCCCTAGTCCCTGTAAAGGCAATTGGCGCAAAACGCTGATTAATTCCCGTTATATCAGTCCACGAAAGTGTTATGAGAGGTATTCTACCAGAATCATCTGTAGCAAATAAGGAAACCCCCACCTGATTTTTCGCTGCCTGTCCAACGGTTGTGTCAACGTTGAAGGAAGCTAGCCTAGGCGCCTCTAGATCACTAACTCCTTGGAGGGTAAAATCGCCGCTTAAAAATGAACTCTCAAGGTTGTGGTTCGGCAAATCCCCATCCGTAATGTTATCGTCTAGAGCACCACCGCGGAAATATTCGATCAAATTACCGGTATGATCTCTCAGATCTATTTTGGATAAAAAATATTGCCCGGGTCCAACACTGTCCGGTATCGTGAAGGTATGGGTTCCGTCGGTTGGGCTAGTATCCTCTGTAGCAAATGAAGTTCTCGCTATTCTCTGATTGACGCCGGTTATGTCTGTCCAATAAAAATTTACATTATCAACACCTGTTTGATTATCTGTAGCGCCATAAGATATTGTCACTTGTTTATTTGTGATAACGGAAGAGGTATTGACGGCTACTGACTGCAAGCGGGGGGCCTCTGTATCTGGAGGTCCATTCTGGAAAGTTACTGTAACCGTCGCATGATCCGCACCACCATTACCGTCCGAAACCACATAGACGAAACTATCGGTGCCGCTAGAATTGGCAAAACCAGTATAGGTGACCGTATCAGGAGAACCCGTGTTATTATTATAGAAGACCGTACCCTTAGACGAGCTTGTTAAACCTGATGTCGACCCTAGCCGTGGGCTTGTTAAACCCGATGTAGTCAGCTCATCATTATTTGCATCGGTGTCGTTTGCACCAATATTAATTGTTGTGGGCTGGCCCGGCACAACCGTGGCAGTATCATTATTGGCGGATGGAGGGACGTTACTGCTGTCATTTTCACTCGCAGGGATACCCCCAGTCCCAGGATTAAAGGCACCAGGAACCGCCTCCCAAGTAGTTCCATCAAACGTATACGCGTTACCATACCAATCATGGGGAACATTAGTAACGTTCTCATATAAGGTGGCTTTCCCAAGCAGTAAACTGTTGTCTCCGATGCGAAACCTTACGGGGTCATGGCCGACGACTATTTGCGCATCAACGGCATTACCATTATCAACTCCCATGAATACAAATACGTCATCCGCGAAGAGAAATTTTGATAATCCTGTTGAATTTTCTACAATAGTCTTTGGCATGCTTAGCTATCCGAGTTAATACTAACCACAATTTTTTTTAATTACTCTCCGTGCTACGCCATTGTTTTCCAATGGATCAAAACTCATTTCAATATTTTAAATTGAAGTAAATCGCCGATTTAAACGTAATGTGTCTTCTTTGGATATAAAAAATTACTTAATTGATTCATTTTTTGAAATTCATTTCTTTTTGGAGCCAATAGATTTTGATGCTGGTAGAGGTACCATCAACCCCAGTAAGAAGAAGTAGCTGTGCGAGGGATAGGTTGCTTGTCTAGATTGCTGAATTCCCTACGTTGTCCTTTTGCAAATCCGGAAAATAATACCGGAAATAAAATTGTTTTTTACCGTTCTCAATAATGGGCTTGACAGCAGTTAATTGTTTAACATTTATTTTCCTCATCGGAATTTCCCTTTTCTTTTTTGGTGACACAAATGGTGACACAAGAGAAAAAATGGGGAAAGCGAGTGTAGCGTAACCCTTTGTAATTACTGGTAATTTTTAACACTATGCTTTTGCCTTTATTTTCTGTGCTTTTGTAAAGGGATTTCCGCCAAAAGCCTTGCTTTCCTTATGTTTTTCAGTATAACTTCCCCTAGTCGGGGTGTAGCGCAGCCTGGTAGCGCATCTGCTTTGGGAGCAGAGGGTCGGCGGTTCGAATCCGTCCACCCCGACCAGCCTAACTTAGTGCTTTAAAAACTTTATCAGGTGTAGATCATGTGTTGGGGAATGGCATGAGCGTTATAATCTATAAACCTAGTAAAACTGCGATGCAGTCCGGTAAAGCTCGGACAAAAGGTTGGGTTTTGGAGCACAAGCAAAGTTCTGCTGGAAAACCTGATCCTCTCATGGGCTGGAGTTCGGCTAGTGAGACCACTAACCAGATTAAATTGACTTTTGAGACCAAGGAAGAAGCAATAGCTTACGCTGAGCGCCATTCGCTGGAATATACGGTTCAAATACCGCGCGAAGTAAAGCCTAAGCTAAAAGCTTATGCTGATAACTTTTCCTATAGTAGAAAGGGTAGTTGGACCCATTAGTTAATTCTGTTACGTCTGCGCTCGAAATAAGATTTTCTATAAGCCTTCTACGACCACAAAAGTTCCATACTCTGTGTCGCTATTACCTACTCTGTGCTTTTTTATCTCAAGGTATTCAGGGCTTTCCAAGGCATCATTAGCTTTTTCTAAACTTGGGAATTCGGCTATTACGTGAATATCAAAGGGCCGTCCTTCTTTATGTGAAGCTTCGGGATTGCGAACTAAAAAGTGACCATCATATTTTGAAAAAACATCCGCAACTTTCGACGCATAATTCTGCAAAAAACTATCTTTATTAGTAAATTTTACGAGAGCCATAATATAAGCTTTAGCCATAGGTATTTCCTTTTTCGATATTTTACTGCTTAGAAGTTAGATAAAATATATAAAGCATGCAAATGACGGTTTTATTGTGAAGGCAATTCCATAAAAAGATTTAATGATAATGTATTAGTTTTCATAGTGATATTTAATGAACTCTCTTGAAAACTTTCCGCTCCTACGATCTTGATCTATTAATTCCTTAGACCGTTCAGCAGGGGGGCCATAGCCACCAGCACCTGGCGTCTCCACTATGATATATGTACCTGGAGAAACGTTTACTTCTTCAGGTTTATCGTCGAGCCGCACCACCTTTTTGTCTTTACGCATCAGAAATTGGCCTGACTCACCTGAATTTCCACCGAATAGACCCCAAGGTTTATTGCTAAAACGTTCACCAGCACCGTTAAAGATACAAGTATGATTTACTGGTGTAACGACGCGTCGCAAAGCCATTCCTCCACGATATTTTCCAGCACCGCCGGTATCCTCGATAAAACAATATTCACTGACGCGAAGAGGGTATTCCTGCTCAATAGCTTCAACTGGAAGGTTTGAGGTATTGGTGATATGAACCTGAACGCCGTCTTTTCCATCTTTATGAGCTCTCGCTCCCATGCCACCGCCCAGTGTTTCTAAATATAGATACGGCTGATTAGTACGGGGATCAATACCGGAAAACACAGCTGTTGTATTGGCACCATTAGCAGCGGCTATAACGTTTTCTGGTAATGCTTTTGATAGAGCGCCCAGAACAACATCAACGACCCTTTGACAAGTATGAGCGCGCGCAGCAACCGGTGCTGGGAATACTGAGTTCAATAAAGTGCCAGGCTCAATATTAATTTCTACAACATCTAAAATACCCTGATTGCTCGGCATTTCAGAATCTAGGGCTGCAATTAAGGCATAACATGCACTAGCTTGCACGGCATTAAAAGTAGTGTTGATGTTTCCTGCTACTTGCTGGCTTGTACCGCTGAAATCTAAATTTATTTTATCCCCGGAAACACTTATTGTTAGGCATATGGGAATGTTCGTTGTATCAATCCCATCCCCATCCATTACATCTTCAAACGAATAGGAGCCTGAAGGTATTTCGCTTATGGCCAAACGCATTCTTCTGGCTGTCCTGCTAATGATTTGGTCAAACGCAGACAACACGTTCTTTAGGCCATTTTCTTCAACGACTTCAAGCAGACGTCTCGCTCCCAAACGGCACGCCGCTATTTGAGCGTTATGGTCACCCCTTCGCTCATTAGGAACTCGGACGTTCAAAAGAAGAATATCCATTATGTCCTGCTGTAACTCTCCCTTACGAAAAAGTTTCACTACAGGAATTCTTAAGCCCTCTTGGTATATTTCCGACATGCCGCCGGCCATAGAACCTGGGACCATCCCGCCGACATCGGCATGATGAGCGATATTACAACTAAAAGCGACTATTTCACCATCGATGAAAATTGGCATAGCGTAATTGATATCTGGTAGATGGGTTCCCCCCGCTGTATGTGGGTCGTTTGCTACAAAAACGTCGCCTTCGTTAATATCGCCCTTAAATTTTTCAAGTATACATTCCATTAAACCGCGCATGGAGGCAATATGCAGAGGAATAGTCATAGCTGCTTGAACAACGAGCCTACCTTCTTTATCTACGATCGCTATGGAATGGTCTTTTCGTTCTTTGATATTGGTTGAGTAGGAGGAGCGTGTAAGTGCGACGAAACATTCGTCCGTAATGGAGCGTAAACCATTAAAAATGATCTCGAGGCTAATCGGATCTAGTTCGTTTTTGTCATTTTCCATCTTTTTTGCCATCTTCGGATAAAATAGAGATTATTAAGTGTCCATCAGCGGAAACTTTAGCAATATCGCCAGGATATACGGGCGTTGTTGTATCTAATTGTTCAATGATCGCCGGTCCATGAATCTCTTGTCCTGGAAAAAGGGAGGCCCTATTAAAACACTTAGCAATTGTTGGTTTGTCAGGGTTTTCAAAGAATACCGGCCTTTCTCCATCTGCTTTAGGGGGGGGAGGGGTATTATTAGCAGAATTTTTCGATGAAAACTCAAATAATTTAGCAATTGCTGTAAGCCTTATATTTATTATTTCTACTGGGTCAGTTTCACTTGCATAGCCGTAAGCTTGCTCATGTACCTCGCAAAATTTCTGATGTATTAACTGGGTTTGATTAAGTTCGGAAACTTCAATTTTCTTTCCTTCAGTAAGTGGCACAGAAAGTTCGAAATTTTGCCCAGTATATCTTGCATCTAAGGATAACTTCAAATGCCTGGCATCTAGCGTTGTGTTTTCTCTGGTGAACCAATTGCCTGCACTCGTTTCTAGATCACGAATTACTTTTTGTAGTTCGGGTAAAGCTTCGTCAGTTAACGCCAGCCGACGGCTTACGACAAAATCTTCTTTCAAATCCGAAACCAAAAGACCTTGAGCGCAAACGATTCCCGGTGCGGCGGGGATTATCATTTCACTTATCCCTAAATTTATTGCGACATCTCGTGCATGTAACGGGCCTGCGCCGCCAAATGGCATTAAAACGCATTGTCTAGGATCATAACCTCTTTCTACAGATATTGTTCTGATCGTCCGAACCATATTTGCAACCACAATTCCTAACACCCCGTGTGCGGTGTGTTCGGTCTGGAAGCCCAAATGTTCTGCGATGGGTTTAAATACACCCACTGCTGCATCAGGGTCTAATTGCATACTACCATCTAGTAATCCTCTCGGTGATAGACGTCCCAATATTAGATTGGCATCAGTTACTGTTGGAGACGTTCCTCCTAGTCCATAGCAGGCTGGTCCTGGATAAGCTCCAGCACTAGCTGGTCCTACTTTTAAAAGATCATCGCGATCAAACCATGCGATTGAACCACCGCCTGCTCCAACTGTTTCAACATCAACTGATGGTTGGCGTACCGGAAATCCAGCAACATCACGATCAAAAGAAATTGAAACCGTGAAGTCCTGAATCATTGCTACATCAGCGCTTGTACCTCCCATGTCGAGAGTGATTATATTTTTGCGTCCGACTTGTTGCGCAATAAAAGAAGCGCCAACAGCTCCTGCTGCCGGGCCAGATAAAGCTGTCCTTACTGGAAATTGTCTTGCTCTTTCCGGGGACATAAGTCCCCCGTTTGATTGATTGATACCGATATTTGCGTTAGGGAGGCTTTCCTTCACGCCATCCTCGAGTGTTTTTAAATAAACGCTCATAACAGGCTGTAAATAAGCATTAAGGACAGTGGTCGACAACCTCTCGTATTCTCTAAATTCAGGTTGTACTTCGCTGGAAAGCGATATGACGAGGCCGGGTGCTTTTTGTCTTATAAGTTCCGCTACTTCTCTTTCGTGCTTAGGGTTTATGAAAGAAAATAGAAAGCCAAGTGCACATGCATTTGCCTCACTATGGATAACTTTATCAATAACTTCTTCTATATCGGATTTATTGGGAGTAATAATTACATCCCCATTAAAATCCATTCGTTCAGATAGTTCAAACCTTTGATCGCGATCTACAAGAGGAGCGGGGAAATCCGTATGCAGGTTATACATATGAGGTCTTGTCTGGCGACCTATCTCCAAAAGGTCTTTAAATCCTTTGGTCGTAATCAATGCAACCTTGCTACCGGATCTCTGTATTAATGTGTTGGTTCCAACGGTAGTGCCGTGAGAAAGTCTGCTAATGCTATCCAAAGCAACATTATGTTTTTTACAGATACCTAATAATCCTGTAACAATTGCTTCAGCTGGATTATGTGGTGTCGATGGTGTCTTGCCGATGTAAAATGAACCTGTAGTTGTATTATGCAAATAAAAGTCGGTAAATGTACCCCCTACGTCTACACCAATAGCCCACTCCATAATTCATCCTTATCAAAAAATCTTGTCTAAAAATCATAACAATTAATCATATATCGTAGGTGGAGATAGTTTGCCACCCGTATTACATGAAGAGATTTAAATGCAAAAATTTAGGCTTTTGATAACTAGTTACAGGGTGTTCTCTTATAATAGGAAATTTAACTCCATTAACCTTCATAGGTTTTCAATTAAATAGTCCACCCTTAACTTTTACAGCGTATATGACCCGTCCTCCCAAAATGATTGTTTCACTAGAGAACGCAATTATAAGTGCTAGAATTCCAACAACTGCTCCATTTGCATTATAGAATATTAGAGCACCAACACCTACTAGGCAGACCGACACAATGCGAATTACTGAAGCGAGAGCGATCGCCGTTGTTTTACGACTTGCCAATAACTGCCCACGAGTAAAAGCAGCAGTTGTCATACTTAATGCTAAAATTGGGGTTAATAATAAAGCGGGTGTAACATAAGAGGCCAGTGACGATGAGAGCCCCATAATATCTTTCAATGCATAATTTCGAACGATGTCTATATGAAACATGAGCATAATAACGCTAAATATAATGCCTAAATGAATAGTAAATGTGCCTATAACTTTTGTGTCGGCTTCATTTTTTGTCAGTGTTTGAACAGCTTGTGTTAGATTGCGAAGTGGCCCTAAAAGTACACGTATCATAGCATCTAAAACACCGAACGCCGCGATAGCCAGTTCGGGTTGTGGCAATCGTCCTAGAAAAAAACTAATAGTAAATGCTATACCACTCTCAGCTGTTTGCATGATTATGACCGGCCAGCCAAATCGCCAGAGTTCGCTATATCTTGGCAGTACGCCTTTCTTACTCGGTAATTGCAGATAATACTTCAAAGCGGCCAAGGTTGCATAAACGCTCTCGATTGCAATGCAGCCTGTCAACGCTATCATTCCAACAGTTGCGCCGGTTGTTTGCCCTTGAAGGACGAACAAGATTGCAAAGAGACCAAATAGCCTTATTAAAGTTCCAAGTGTCACCAGGGTTGTACGTCTGTTTAGCATCAACAAAGCATAAGCTATTGAACGGAAGAAAACGCACGGCACTATTAATGTGGATATTAGAATACATAGTTGTGCCTCTTTAGCGACGTCGGTGCTCGTTCCAAAAACCTCAACGAAAAAAGTAATCCCGACTGGAGTTAGACCTATGAGGGCCCAAAACCACGCAACTAACAGAAAAGTTTGTGAGCTAAAAATAAGTAATCTTATTGTTGAAGCTCTATCTTTTAAAAATGAAATAGCAACAAACTGGCATGCCCATACCGGGCTTCCCAGAGTCGCATGTAAGTAAAATGCTATACTGTAAGCGGCCAAAATTGGTTCTGGATTAGGCATTCGTGCAAGAAAGGCAGATATAATGGCATGAGACAACATATGTAATTCAGCCATAAATATCAGAGGGGTAAAAAATCGATAGGATTCTTTTATCGTTACTGTAGGCCGTTGGTTTTCGTGCTCGCTCTCAGACGTCATCGTACATTAGCGTAGGTTTGATAGAACTTACATTATTCTGGAATTTCGTGTAATTGAGGACACTTTTCGAAATCCGCCAAATTATGATTTGTTGTAAGGTTTTAATGCAATTTAGAGGAACCAAAATCTACTATCTTATAAAGCGCTTTACAAAGTCGCTTCCAAGTCCTACCTCTTCGAAATGATTTCTAGCTGCTTGCACACGATCAAATACGTCAGTAGACCCAATCGTTTCTCCATCTTCATCGCAATATAATAATGCTCCGGAGTTATGGAAAAGAGTTTTCATACTCTCCCCTTCATCAACAACTAGTGTATGCACATCGCCAGGGGGTTCATATAGGTAACTTCCAGCGGTTGCTTCCCAGTCGCGCTCAAGATAACGCCACTTTCCTTCAATTACGAAGCCGTGAACAGGTGCCGGATGACGATGTCTCGAAACAATGCCAGCTTCTGTTACTTTAGTTATGTGAACCCAATATCCTTGACTTACATTTAGACATAGAGGCCGTGACCAGCGCCCTGGGCCATTTGGTACCCAGAGTCTCTCGTCATTTGGCGATAAACCGTCCTTCCAGAATAATTCATCAGTCATATCTTGAGGTACTAACGGTGAGTAATTCTTTTTAACTTTGTCGAGCATTTGCATTGACCAGAAAATAAGAGTTTAAAACTAGTATCTCTACGGCACCACGTCGATTTTCTATAAAGATGATATAAACCTTAGCTTAGTTTGGCTTTAATTGGAATATAAGACGTCAACAATTATTGCTTGAACCTATGTAACAGCGTGTTTCTTTATAAATTCTGGGTCTGGATAAATTCCTAGTCCCGGCATATCAGGTAAAGTCATAATGCCATTTTTTATGATGGGTGAGCCACCGACTAAGAATTCCCGGATAGGGTTAAAATTGGCATCAATTTCTAACAAGCCATCGCCTCCGGCGGCCGCCAAACAATGCGCAGAAGCAAATAACCCGATCGGTCCTGCCAAAAAATGCGGACAGTATGTCACTCCATGACATAAAGATCGTTTTGCCAGAGGCAAGGTCTTGCTAAAGCCGCCCCACTTGCACATGTCTGGTTGTAAAAATTCAAAGCATCTTGAATTGATATAACTATCAAATTGCTCATCCCCCAGTAAGTTTTCACCAGCCGCAATAGGGGCTCCCCGTTGTAAAGCCAGATCCTCCCATTCGTTAAGAGGGCGATCCGCTGAAATAGGTTCTTCTATCCAGTGTAAATTGTGTTCTGAGTAAGCAGTCCAGTTCTCTCGAGCTGTTGCAAGATCCCAGCCTTGGTTCACGTCAATCATAAGGCGTCTATCACCGATTAATTTCCTTATTTTAGAGAGAGATTGCAGGTCTTCCTCGCGACCAAAACCAACTTTAATTTTGAAGGCGTTGTACCCTTCGGCCATTTTCTGTTCCACGATATTTTCAAAGCCAGTCGGATTAAGTCCACTTGCGTAAGTCGATATCGAATTATCTTTTCCTCCTAGGAACTTCAATAATGGCATGTGTGCTTTTCGCGCCGCTAGATCCCAAAGAGCGATGTCTACACCAGCTATAGACTGTGCAAAGGGACCGGGTTCACCGGATTGTAAGGCTAAAACATGCGTTTTAGTTGTAAGAGTGTTAAAGGCTTCTACAGGTGATTCCCAGGTTTTAGATAACGCCAATGTGGCAATGTAGTCCTCAATGATATATTTTCGATTTTCTGCGCCATGAATAGGAAAATTTCCAAAAACCTCCCCCCAACCGACTGCACCATCAGTATCTTCGGCCCGTATTAATAAAGAGGTTCTTTCAGAAATTACACCAAAAGAAGTAATAACTGGCACATCAATTTTTGCACGAATTAATATAGGTTCCAAGGTAGCTAGTTTGATTGGATCGGTTTTAGGTAGTCGGAGCATAAAAAAGACGCAATCAGTTAATATGAACAGATCAAAATTTTCGTTGATCTATAGTTATTGAATTGGGACCAATTTGCAGCGGCCTCCAATTTGTTGAGCGGATATATTCTGGCCTTGGGTTTTTGACGTCTACCGGTCTGTTTGAGCATTTATTGAAGCAGAAGAAAATCTGCCAACGATCTTCTGATGAGAGATTATGTCCCGAGGCATGTAATAGATTACAATGAAATATTGCAGTTGTACCCGCTCCTCCGGTAATCGGTACAGGGGCGGGGAACTTCTTCATGTACTCTTTCATATCAGGAGTTTTGGCCACCCACAATTTATAGGCCGTTGAGTCGTCCCATCGCGGATCAGAACGCCCTTGCTTATGACTTCCCGGAAGTACATACATACAGCCATTTATTGGGCTGGCTTCTGTTAGCACCACTGTAACCGTAACCATATCGGGTTGTTTTATACCATCTAGGTGCCAGCTATGAAAATCTTGATGCCATGGCCAAGCAGATCCTTCAATAGCAGATTTCATATTTAGCTTGCTGTGGTGTAGATATAGTTCTTCGTCTCCTAGGCACTGTTGGGCCGTCCTTAGTATACGAGGTGAACGTGCAGCGGTCCTGAATGGCGGTGAAGCTGTCTGTACATTTTTTTCATGTAGTTGAAACATGATTTTAACAGCTTCGTCTTCTCCTTCCCTTACAACCATTTCCGATCTGATTTTTGATACGCGATCTACTTCGTTCTTAAAGATCTCAATTTCGTCAGATGTGAATAATTCAGGGAAAATAATGTATCCGTCTTTGTTAAATTGTTCGATTTGTTTGGACGAGAGTTCCATTAGTTTCTTCCTTCAACAAATGCCAAAAAAAGTTTACAAGAGTTTTGTCCACAAACTAAGTGATTTTTTTGCTGAAACGCTTGATCTTAGGTTACTTTTGGTTCAATTTCCTTGCCAGCGGCTCCGTAGCTCAACTGGATAGAGCACCTGTCTCAACGTCAATGAAATCAGGTACTTAGCTAAAAAGGTAACTTTTTAGTAACGTCACAATATATCACAATGCATCGCGTTTCAACGCGATCAGCCTGTTGATATCTCCGTCGCGTTAGCTGCGGTCAGCATGCAACAGTGAGTGGTGACCTGGAGACCGTTTTTGCTGCTTATTGAAGTGCCGTCGGTTTTTGATTATGAAAAAGTAAGGTTGCTGCTCAGGTTATAGGGACGACGTTATAAAATCTGACCGTTTACGACGCTTTTAGTCAATTAGCAGGTCGAAGATCCGGTCTGTGTTTTCTCGCTGGATCTCCAGCGTTGGTTTTTGCACCACAAGACTTGACCCTCCCCCAAATAGAAGGTTTATCTTAGCAAAATCAAATTCTGTTTACGGTCATATCAAGTTATGTTCAGGAAACTTACTCCTATCGTTCTTATCGTTGTTAGCATGTTAGTAATCTCAATTACTGATGGACATGCGCATTCGAACCATATTAATGTTGATGCAGAGTCCACTTTGTACCAAGACTTAACTTTGTCTCACCAAGAACAAAATCGAATATTAAATCTCAAAGATATTCGTGACAAGAATGAGTGCTTAATCAACTGTTGTGATAAGTTTTGCGCCGTATGCTGTGCGTTTAGTTTCTCATCAATGGACGTTGCAATCGATATTTTAGCGCCATCAAAAATAAAATTTGTCACCACGTTGCTCTACTTAGACGAAAATCTTATTGCCGCAGAGAGCCCGCCACCCCGAAGCTGATCATAACATGGCACCGCACAAATATATCTGCGGTAACGTCTTCAGATTGCAGTTAGGGGATTTTGATGGTTTCGTCGACACGATTTTTATCCAGGCTATTAATAATAAATGCACTATATTTTTTTGTAACCACCTTTACATCGATAGATGTACGCGCCCACGGGGGACATGATCATGGAAAAGAGAAAACAACCAAGATCGTGCAGCAGGAAAATCCAAAGCTAAGCGCGGAGAGTGAACTGTTCCAACTTGTAGGCGTTAATAATGGTGGCACACTCGAGATACACCTCGACGAATACATCACTAATGCACCAATCGAGAATGCTATTATTGAGATTACATTAGACGGAGAAACATATGTTGCAAAAGAAATTTCGGCCGCGCTTTATGCAGTTGAAGGTGAATGGTTGCGCCAAGCTGGAAAGCATAATTTAGTGATTTCAGTAACAGCGGGCGAAAGAATTGATCTTCTTCTGGCCGATTTAATTGTGCCAGATCCGACAAAAGATTTAAAAGAGGAGACAGGTCAATGGTGGGCAACTTATTTAAAACCCGCGGTCAGTATTCCGCTTGTAATCTCGCTCGCTGTCGGTGTGCTGCTCGGATTGTTTTTTAGAAATGCCGTTTTTCCGGCCACTACTTTGGCAGTACTGTTTTTAGCATTTTGGCCGGCTGGAACCGCGAGTGCCCACGAGGGGCATGACCACGGCGTGAAAAAAAGTGGGGAAAAGTTTTCTGATGGAAGTCAACCCAAGCGATTTCCAGACGGCTCCATTTATTTGCCAAAACCCAGTCAGCGGCTTTTAAAGATCCGAACCATTATTGCCAAAAAGACACAGCAGGCGCGAAAGCGTGCATTACTTGGTCAAATCATTGCTGATCCCGCAAATAAAGCAGTAGTGCAAGCGGTACGTAACGGGCGTGTAGAATTTTCGCCATCAGGGCCCCCTGTCATTGGTCAACGTGTAACGAAAGGTGAGACCATCGCGACACTCATACCAATTCTTTCACCTGAGGCACTCGCCGGACTATCAGAACAAATAGGATCGCTCAATCAAGAAATAGCGCTAACGGCACAGCGTTTAGACAACTTGGGGAAGCTTGCTAAAGTGACTGTTAAAAGCGGGGGCAAAAGCTCACTAAGTGCAGTTCCAAAAAACCAGGTTACAGAACTGGTAATAAAAATGGAACAGTTGAAAAAAAGGCGTGAGAAAATAAATGCAATTAGCTTCGGTCCAATAGATCTGGTAGCAAGTCGCAGTGGAATAATCATTAGCGTCGATACGCGAACGGGACAAGTAGTCTCAGCGGGAGATACCCTTGTTGAAATTATTGATCCAAGACGCGTTTGGGTTGAGGCAATTGTCTACCCTGGGCAAACATTTGATGAAAAAGCCAGTTCGAGAGTTGTATTGCAAGATAGATCCTCTATGCCACTATCCTTTATTAGCCGATCCGCATCACTTAAGGCGCAGACGCTAACTGCCTTTTTCAGGGTTGAAAATGAAAAGGCAATTCCACTCGGCACTCCAGTCAAAGTAATGCTGGAGTCCAAACAGAAACAAAAAAGCATATTGTTGCCGCTCGATGCAATTGTACGCGGTTCGTCAGGTCTCTCAATCGTTTGGATACAGATGACACCTGAACAGTTTCGTCCACAGATCGTGCAGGCCGAAACTTTCGACAGCCTAAACGCCATGATTTTAAGTGGTGTAAAATCAGGCGACCGGGTCGTAACTCGCGGCGCAAGCCTTCTCAATCAAGTTCGCTAATATGTTTAGAACAATCGTAAATTTCAGCCTTAACAACCGCCTTTTGGTATTGGCAGTTGCCATTGTGGTGATTGCTTATGGGTTGGTTTCACTTCAAAAACTCCCTGTAGATGTTTTTCCGGATCTCAACAAGCCGACAGTTACGATAAATATCGAAGCAGGTGGATTAGCTCCTGAAGAAGTCGAACAACTGGTCGTATTTCCGATCGAAACTGCAATGAATGGTATCCCAGGCGTTACACGTGTGCGATCTATTTCAGGCATTGGATTAGGGTTAATATTTGTCGAGTTTGACTGGGGTTCGGATATCTATCTAAACCGTCAATTGGTTACAGAGCGTCTCAACGGAGTTGAGCAGCAAATACCAGAATTCGTCGAACCGGTAATCGGTCCCATTTCATCGATAATGGGTGAAATTCTTCTTGTGGCTATGACTTCAGAAGCTATGTCACCAATGGAACTGCGGGAACTTGCCGATTGGACCGTCAGGCCTAAACTTTTGGCGCTTCCGGGTGTCGCGCAAGTAATTCCAATTGGTGGTGAGGTTCGGCAATACCGTGTAACACCTAACCTTGAGCAAATGAGTAACTTGGGGGTATCCATAGAAGAGATCGCAACTTCTATTGAAGTCTTTAGCCGTAATGCGGGAGGGGGATTTATTGACCAAAACGATCGTGAATACCTTGTACGTAATATTGGTAGAACGACGTCAATTAGTGATCTTAGAGAATTAACTGTAGCGATTCGTGGCGCGCGCAATATTAGACTTGATCAGGTGGCGTCCATAGGTTTTGGCGCTCGTACTAAACGGGGTGAGGCAGGCTTTCAAGGGAAGCCGGCCGTCATCGTCTCAGTTCAGAAGCAACCTGAGATTGATACTTTGGTGCTTACTGAAAAAGTTGAATTAGCATTAGCTGAATTACAGCGCACTATGAGGGGTGATGTAAAAGTTGATCAACTTTTGTTTCGCCAAGCAAACTTTATAGAAAACTCAATCGAAAACCTCAAAACTGTTTTAATTGAAGCGGCAGTAGTGGTTGCTATTATACTTTTTGCATTCTTGCTAAATTTTAGGACAACTGCCATCTCATTGCTTGCTATTCCGATTTCGATTTTAGTGACGATTTTGGTTTTTCAATTTTTTGGGTTTACTATTAATACAATGACCTTAGGTGGTCTTGCTATAGCTACAGGCGAGTTGGTGGATGATGCAGTTGTAGATATAGAAAATATCCAGCGCCGCCTTAAGCAAAATAGGCAAAACGGTAATCAGATACCAATACTTAAAGTCATTGCCGATGCTAGTCAGGAGGTTCGTAGCGGTATTGTCTATGCGACCACCATTATCGTTTTAGTATTTGTACCGCTCTTCGCATTGAGCGGGATAGAAGGCCGATTATTTGCGCCTCTTGGCGTCGCCTATATTATTTCAATAGTTGCGAGTCTTTTGACAGCAGTGACGGTCACGCCAGTATTAGCATCTTACCTTTTGCCAAAGATGAAGAATCTTGAGCAAAGGGAAAGCTTTGTCGTTCGATTTTTGAAATGGGTTAATAAAGGCGTTTTGACTATTGCATTCCGTTGGTCTCTTGTTCCTATTGTAGCTTCCTTTTTCGCCGTGATTGTTGCAGTGTTTTCTGCGACCACACTGCCAAAATCATTTTTGCCTCCTTTTAACGAAGGATCACTCACTGTTGGTTTTTTATTACAACCTGGTGTCTCACTCGAACAATCAAATTCATTGGGTCAGCTTGCGGAAAAGCGTATCATGCAAGTACCTGAAGTTTTGCAGGTGGGAAGGCGCACTGGGCGGGCCGAACTTGATGAACATGCGGAGGGCGTACATTCGAGTGAAATTGATGTTGATCTTAAACCATCAGATCGAAGCCGCGACAAAGTTATAGAAGATATACGAAGCAAGTTAGTTGGCCTTCCCGTCTCTACTAATGTGGGGCAACCCATTTCGCATAGGCTTGATCACTTGCTCTCTGGGATCCGTGCTGAGATTGCCCTAAAGCTATTCGGTGATGATTTAGATACCCTGCGCTCACTTGCAGAGCAACTACGCGTTCGTATAAGTGACGTAAAAGGAATTGTCGATTTACAGGTCGAGAGACAGGTGCAAATTCCTCAAATTCAAGTGGTCACTAATTATGAGCGTGCGCGTAATTATGGCATATCGCCAAGCCATTCAGCGCAATCTCTTGGGCAAATCACAGAAGGACGTGTGCTTGGAGAAATAATTGACGGCCCTCGCCGTTTCGATCTTGTATTGAGATCAGGCGACGCAGATAGAACAAAAGATGGCCTTTCCAAACTCCTAATACAAACAAAACAAGGAACAGTCCCTGTGAGCTTGATAGCAGATGTGGCGGAAACCGAGGGACCTAATCAGGTATTGCGAGAAAATGGCCAACGCCGTATAGCAGTATTCGGAAATACGGATGGAAGTGATATTGCAACGGTTGTTAAGGACATTCGCTCTAGCATAGAAAGTTTTGAGCTACCGCCTGGTTACACCGTTGCACTCGAAGGAACATTCAAAGCTCGCGAAGAGGCGACGCGATTAATCGCGTTACTCGCTATGATTTCCTTATCACTAATTTTCATTGTACTTTACACGCGATATAAATCGGTTGCCTTAAGCTTGATCATTATCGGAAATGTTCCTCTTGCGCTAATTGGTAGTGTTGCAGCGTTGCACCTCAGCGGTCAACCACTTTCGCTTGCAACAATGATCGGCTTTATAACACTAGCCGGTATAATTACGAGAAATGGTATTTTAAAAATTAGCCACTACATAAACCTAGTTTTGCACGAGGGCGAGAGCTTTGGAACAAAGATGGTGCTCCGCGGCAGTCAGGAAAGGTTAGTACCCGTGTTGATGACAGCTCTTTCAGCAGGCATAGCTTTAATACCTCTCGTTCTCGGGGCTGGTGAGCCAGGTAAGGAAATCTTACACCCTGTCGCTGTTGTTATTTTAGGAGGTTTACTCAGTGCCACACTTATCGATGCCGTGCTTACCCCAATATTATTCCTTTACTTTGGGAAAAACTCTATTGATCGTTTACTTCAAGAACAGAGAATCCGTGGACCACAAGATGCTTATTAGGCGGGATAATTTAATGAAAAAAATTTTATTAAAGGGATTAAATAGTTTTGTATTAACGTTGGTTTTCCATTTTGGAGCAGCGGCTCATGAGTTAAAATCAGGACCAAATGGCGGTGCCTTTTTAGATATTGGTTCTCATCATCTTGAAATGGTTCTCACTGAAAAGAATTTAAAGCTTTTTATAACAGGGCCGGATGAAAAAGCAGTAGATGTAACTAACGCATCGGGAAATGCGATTATTTTAGCTGGAAAAAAGAAAGTTGTGACTAAACTTTCGCCGTCAGGTGGGCATGTTATGGATGGTCAGATACTAATCAACGAAGTTGGTCCATATACAATTGTTGTTATCCTAAAATTAGCTTCCGGTGAAAGTTTGCGAGCAAAGTTCAAAGTGGCCACGTTCATTTCTTCAAGCACACTAACCAACGAACCGTTCTTGCATGCCATGTCAAGGGGTGGAGGAGAACTCATACCTTTGACAATAAAAGTACAACCGAACGTTTGACTTATGTTATTTCGTGTAAGTGCATCATTTCTTGGCTTTTTATCAATTTCTGCATGTAGTGCGATTGATGTTGGCTCAGGTGTCAACGAAGTTTCTGAACTGCTAGTAAACCGGGGCGGAATACCGATCAACCAATCTGTCCTAGATAAAGATGATATCGCAACAGGCAATATTTATCTTAGGTACCTTGATAGGCCTTTTTCACTAGAAAAAGCGCTTCAGTCTACTTTGGTCTATAGCCCAAAACTCCGTGCGCATTATGCCAGACTTAAAATTTCGAAAATAGACGTTGAGCAAGCAAGTCTTCCGCGTAACCCACAAATAGATGGAGTTTTTACAGCAGGTGTTACAGGAGAGCCTTCAAGCTTGGCTATGGGCGTATTCTTTCCAGTACTTGATCTGATATATCGATCGATCCGTCTCGATGAAACCAAAGCGAAATTTCGGCTAACGCAAGTACGTGTCGCAGAAGATATCATGTCCCATATCAATCTAACAAGCGAAGCCTATTTAGAGGTTGCTAAATCGCAGGCGCGTATTGATGCACTTTCAAATGTGCTTGTTGTAGCACTATCTCAAGCTGAGTCTGCTAGAGGTTTGGCTTTGACAGGAGGTATTGATGGCAGTGAGGTAGCGCGCCTTGAAAATATCTCGGCATTAGCACAAATCGATTTAGACCAAGAACGTAATGCAAAAAAAATAGCTAGCCTCAAACTTGCATCGTTAATAGGAGCATCAAAAAACCAGAATTTAAATGTTTCATTAAATATTCAGGAAATAGGAAACAGTTTAATTTCTTTAGAAAGCGCTCTTATGCAAGCTAAGAAGTTGCGAGTTGACCTTGCGGTTGCGAAAGAACAAGTTCGCCTTAAAGAAATAATGTTAAAACGCGCTCGTCAGAATTTTGGTCCAGAGTCACTAGAATTTGGCCCAGAGTACGAAAAGGAAGGCAGCGATGGCTTTTTAGGGCTTAATGTTGGCATAGAAGTTCCAATCTTCGATAACGGTAAGTTAAAGTTAGAAAAAGCGAAAGCAGAGTTAAGCTTAGCCAAGCACCAATTATTGGTTGTAGAAAATACTATTGCCACTCAATTACGAACAGCATATGCCGACTTATCCGCAAAGCAAAAAACCGCGATCGCTTATCGAAACAAGCTAGTCCCGTTTACTAATGTACAACTAAAATTGGCAAAGCAGCGTTTTGAGTCTGGCCAGATTGGAGCCCTAGATTTTTTAAGATCGGAAATCGCAGCAGCAAGGAGCCAGCTAACAATTGTAGATGCCGCTGCCAATTACTGGGACGCATTAATAAGGTTTAATTCTGCAGTAGGTGGATGGCCGCAAATGAAATAATCAGAATAGCTATTAAGGGTAACGCAAAGAGAAAGAGACTAAGAAATATATTGGTATAAATAAATTCAATTCCAAAAACATAGCCCTTCCAATTTTTTTGATTTTAACTTTCTGTTGTCGGGACTAATGGTAAAAAATTCGTCCCTAACAAATCTAATGACAAGATAATCATTATTTGAGCAGCAGAGGGTGATGAGTTTGCAAGCTGGGATGAAGACGCCAAACACGGTCTCTTTACCAAACACCTTCTCGAAACATTAAACGGTACTGCCGACAAACATGCAAAGACAGGCAACAAAGATGGCACGGTAACACTTGGCGAAGTAAAGGCGTATCTAGATCGTGAGTCGACGTATCAGGCGCGTCGTCGCTTCAGCCGCGATCAGCACCCAACGGTGAGTGGGGATCTGAAAATGGTGCTGTCTGCTTATTGAGGTGAGAGTGATTGTTGAGCACTCCAAAAAAAGTAACATAAAAGTAACAAACTTATTCGCGAGATGGGAACTGATGGTGTGCGATGCCAAGCGATACTGCGGCATACAGCCATTTTTCTTAATCCCGCACTATCCGGTCACTTTTTCTGCTAAAACTGTTGATTTTACTGGGGTTTTGCGGTTATTTTCCATCCGTCGGCTCCGTAGCTCAACTGGATAGAGCATCTGACACAAGATCAATAAAAACAATGACTTAGTAAAAAATCGTCACTCGAACGTCATCCCTAGATATCACGTTATCCCCCGTAATACAACGTAATCCCCCAGTTAAATAATTTCACCCGGATACTTGGCAGGGTTTTTGAGCAAAACGACATTTATCACGAGGAAAATAAAACCAAGGCGGCTAGTAAGGGTTGTCTTTTTATCCCTATTTTGTTCAAGTCTGCTATCCTGGCTCCACAACAAGCAAAGGATAACCAGATGAAGAACCTAACAACACCATAAGCCATCTTATGCGGTTTCGTACTCATAGCATTGGCTATTGCCTCAATACCTTATTCATCAAACATTGTGTCCCCAGCGCAAGCCTATACGGACAGGGTGTCGAAAGTGGCCATATGCTCACAGGACGGTGCAAGGTGTGCTGAGGTTGGTGAAACATATAATAATTTCGGGCAGCTATATAAGTATCTCGCTGTTAAATAAAAAAACGGATAGCGCAGCAGCCACGCCTAATTAATGAAAACTATGCCTATAATTTTGAGGGAAGTGGTCATAGCTTAGCTCGTAATATCTTGGAGGGGTATTTGAAGAATCTTATCCCAAAAAAAAACTAGTGGAAAATTTTGGGAAGATAGTTTTCATAGGAAAGTCTCGCCGAAAATAAAATGCAGTAGTATCTGGCGCGTTCGCCTTCATATTTATTAATATAATAAAAATGGTTATTAATTTTCAGAACTTATTTTGTCTAAATTTAAGCAGCGGTATATTTTTTCTGATTTGGCTTTTGGTTTACCAAAAAATGATCCGTCCCGGAATTGTTCTTTTACCTTGTAAGATACGGAATCGTTCTTTTGGTTGCGATAATACTCCGAAGTTCTTTGAATGTCGGTACCAAGAATTCCTGATTTCCAAATTTCGATGATTTTTACACTATTGGTAGTTTCGCTTACCGTTATTCGTGCGTCAGCGAATTGTTCTTTTAAGTACGTTTTGTTAAGCCAATTACGTATTCCCTTGGTTCTCGAGACAGTTAGGGTCGGTGTATCTATATCACACCAGGCTTTACCTTTAAAATACCTCTCTTTTTGTTCGTCGAAAACAGATTTTGATACCGTAGTAAACCAGCGGTCAAATAACCAATGCCTCTCTGATTCTTGGGGCCTCTTATCCACTATTCTCTTTTGTCGTCCAGCATCGGCAGTTTTTTGTTTCTTTGTCTTAGGTCGAGCATCAACCTTTAGTGCATTTTGGGTACTTATGTCTTGAAGCGTTTCAAACAAGCGTTTTGAAACGTCAAAGCACAAGTCAAAAAAGTCAAAATTCCCAATCCTAGCATATTTAAATTGTTCCTTGCCGTCTGGCGCAGTAATTTGTAAAGGAGTAAGACATTCCACATGTATCTTTTGCTGGTTAAAGAAAGCAATTCGTTTCATTTTAAGAAATTCAAGTATAGCTTTCTTTTTGTTAGATGTGCAAAATTGGACATCAGATAAACGGATCCAGTTTTTGTTATTTTTGTGAAATTGCAGTTCAAAAGTACCTTTAACCGGTATACACCCGTTTTCTATCGCTTGCCTCCGTAAAATCTCTCGAAACTCTGCATCTGATGTCTGCAAGGCTCGAATCTGCAATGGACTTGAAGCACGAGCACTAATGATTATCCCTTCATACCCTTTGCCATTTGAACTATAAAAACTATCGATTGAAGCTTTCCCTTTGCGGGGCACTAGAGACCAAGAAGCAGGCAGTCTTACAGATAACTTTTGATTATAAAAAGATGTGTTTTGTAACTCGTGTAATTCATAATAGCGCGCATCCAATTGCTTTTTGTAGCTATTCAAAAAAGCCATTTCTATAAGAAGCTTCTCCTGTGTTTCACTAAGGGTAGTATTATGATATCCCTTAATACATCCGCTTTTAGCCTTTAAACAGTGGGCTTTGGAATGCAATCGTAGAGCTAATGAATTTGCAAAACTTAGTCGAAAATCCTTGTCTTTGGACTTAAGTGCTTCCTCTTTAGTTTTAAGACTGCGAGCAATGACTTTGTCAAACTTTTTGCGCTTAGTATTTGTTGCATCTTTAAGAATTGTGGATCTAATGTTTTTTTCGATATTTGGAAATTCATTGTTGAAATCGTTCCACGCTTTAAATAAATCTTTATAAGCTTTCTCGTGGGATTTAGAAAAAAACGAGTCAACTTTTGAATAAGCCGTTAGTAGCTCATATTCTTGCCTGTCAGATATTATTGAGTTGTAGAGGCCACCAAGTTCCTTAAATAATATTGGGTTGCGGTTGAGATAGTTATTTGTTTTAGCGCCTGTGAGTTGCTTTAAACGAGCATTGCCCTCTCTGATTTTCTTATCAAGGTTTTTTAATGTTTTTTGGTTTTGTGTCTTTTCGTCTGCCTTTCTTTCAGCTTCGGCAGCTTTGCGCCTTTCCTCTGCCTTTCTTTCAGCTTCGGCAGCTTTGCGCCTTTCCTCTGCCTTTCTTTCAGCTTCAGTAGCTTTTCGCCTTTCCTCTGCCTTCCTTTCAGCTTCAGCAGCTTTTCGCCTTTCCTCTGCCTTCCTTTCAGCTTCTTCTTTCTTCCGACTGTGTTCCTTCTCAAGAAGTGGTTTTAATGAATCAAACTTTTGCTTATCGATGCGAGCCAGTTTTTCTATCTCATGATGGTTAATTCTGATTATCAAGTTGAGGTCAGCTATTAGCTCATCTTGTTTTTTCTTTAATCTTTCAATCGATAAAAGATTCTGCCGTTCCGTTGCTTTAAGGCGGTTCAATTCCTGCTTCAATTTTTTTTTGTCGTTTTTATGCTGCACTAATAAACGTTCTAAGTGAGCGAGTTTTTTAGCCAGGTCCAATTGTTTCGGCTGGGTTCCTTTTTGCAAAGTTGTTCCATTCACAATCGATGGCCTATCAGCAGTTTTTTGCTGATCGGTTGCAAGTATCCTTGCGCAGTCTGATGGAAGAAGGCTTCTTTTTTGCGCTTCTTTGACGGAAGTTTTGGCGTAAATGGTTGGGTTCCATGCAGTGATCGTTTTTGAGAGGGCAATCTTGCAAATATCAACATCGCTTTCAGACGAAACAATAGTATTACCGGGCTTATTTTGAGTGTCGTTATTTAATCGCTTGGCGCGCCCGAGTAGTTCCGCGCAGCTGCGAATTGTCAATCCCCTCTCTCTCGCCTCTCCAATAGCTTCTTTGCTAGCAAAGGTAGAATAGTCCCAAATGTTATCGGTAGGGGCTAGTGCAAGCTTACAAATTTTTGAGTTAGAGAAATTAGACTCATGTATTGCATCCCGCGTTGGTTTGTTGCCTGTTGGCTGAATCTCGAGAAGTTTTTTAGCAGCTTCACTTAACTCTTCATCGCATTTTGATGACAAGCTTGGGGTATTATTGTTTGTCCAAATATAATTTTCACTATATGCCTGTTTATAATCAATAGTTCGACCGAAAAACTCAAAGAGGCTTTGTGTAATATTAGTCATACCGCAATAGTCGGCGTATGCAGATATTTTTCCCGCGCGATATTCTTTTGATTCTTTTGACTGTAAGGGGAAACTAGACGTCATCATAAGTGAGAATAACGCAACCAAGCGTACGAAGTTTTTCATACCGAAACAGTAACAATTCTTATAGCAACTAAGCAATACATATCAAATTAAACCAAGATGATTTCTACCATGATATTTATCCATTATTTTTAAAATAGATCGTTAGTTTTGACCAATTGAGCCCGATCAAAATTCTTATCTAATAGTCATCTACAAGGTTTTTAGGGGATAACGAAGTTTGTGTAAGTCTCTGTAAATAAACAGTTATTTTGTTTTCGCTAAAAACCAAGACTTTCTCTGACGTTTTTGCCTAAAAGTCTTGCTTTTGCTGGGGTTTTGCGTCTATTTTCTCACCAGCGGCTCCGTAGCTCAACTGGATAGAGCATCTGCCTTCTAAGCAGAGGGTTACAGGTTCGAGTCCTGTCGGAGTCGCCAAACCGAAGATTGATGTTCTATACTATAAACCCCCGCATACTTTATATTTGGTTGTAAAAAATGCATAATTTTAACGGCACAAAGAATGTTTGCATTATATCACTTCTTTTCTTGAATGTTGCTTTAGTCCCTTATGTTAGCAGCGGACCATTAAGCTCCTTTTTTGTTATTGCGATAATTGCTTTGTTAATTTTGAGCTTTTTTTTTCTAACGCGGATTCTTGGAAGTCAAAAGAAATCAACTACGTATATTTCAACGATCCTTCTTGGGTCACTGTATCTATGTCTTACCGCATTTTTTTCCGCAAGTGGGGGTGACCTCATAACAGAAACTAGTTTCTATCACTTTTTAGCCGACAAAGAACTTCCGGTCCTAGCTTACAAAATTTTTACACCGTTTTTACTCGTGCTCTTGGGCTTCGATGCCGCCGACCGCAATTATGTATCAGATAATGAACAAAGAAATATTCCGGTACTGTTCAGATTTCTAATAATAATAATTTTAGCACTCGCACCCGTACTCATGTTTTTATCGTTTGGTTTCAACGTGCCTCTTACAGGAGCATTAGCTACCTCAGGTCTTCTGACTGCCATTATAGGTTTGGCTCTTCAGGGAAATTTAAGCAATATTATGTCAGGTTTATTTCTTAACATAGAAAGACCCTTTAAACCCGGTGATTGGATTATGTTTGACGATCAGCTTGGCAGAATTAAAGCTATCTCTTGGAGAAGTACCCGCCTCACATCAATTGAAAATCAGGAAATATTTGTACCAAATGATAAATTAGCTCAATCAACCGTAATGAACTTTGCTAATAATGACCCCTCTTTCAGTAAAGGCGGTTTTGTAGTTTACGACTCGATTTACGTGCACCCAAGGCATGACCCATACTATATCATAGAATTGCTTAAAGACTCTCTCGCCAAGGCACGACCGGCAGATAATAGGCCGTTTTTTGAGTACACCGATGCTTGGTTCACAGGGGGAAAGGAAAACGGTTTAGAGTTTTACGTTGCTTATGACTGCCTTGATCGCGCTTTATTGTTCACACAACGCTCATCAATAATGTTATCGATAAATCACGTTTTTACGCGTGCTGGAATTACCATGACTGTTGGAAATCTTCTTCAAACACTTAAACCTGACGCGAGCCTTGGCGTTGTGCAAGATTTTAGTCAAGATATATTGAACTATCAGAAACACAGTAACTTTGAAAACAATGTTTATTTGGAAACTCAGAACGCTGAATTGTGGTTCCGAAGATTGAAACTATTATCTTCACTAGAGGATGATGATTTCGCTTTGCTCGCTAAGACTACACAAAAATATAGATATAACGCCTCCGATGTTATTGTGAAACAAGGCGATGCTGGAGACTGTATGTTCATCATTGTTGAGGGTGTTGTGAAGGTTGTTATAGAAAATGATAACGGTTCTTCCACCGTACTCGGAACTCTTACAGTAGGAGAAGTTTTTGGTGAAATGTCCCTTTTAACAGGGGCTAGCAGAAGCGCCACGGTATCAGCCATACGTCCTGTTGTTTTATACGAGATTGGAAAAGATAGTTTAGGACAGGTAATGAAAAATAACCCAGCGGTTCTTGACGGATTGACAGAGATTTTGACAAAACGACAAGAAGAATTAAGTGCCGCTCTAAATGATATGGAAGGCCAAGATGATGCCAAAAAAAATGGTCTGACGCTTTTTGCTTCTATAAAAAATTCACTTATGAGCTATTTTTTATCGTCTGATTAAGAAAAAATGTAATTAACCCTCGCTTTCGGAGCTACAAGCCTCTGATCTTTATTAATCCGGGTTTTTTTTAATATCGTTAAAAGTAGACAAAGGGATATATTAGTATAATTAGAGGGATGACTATCTGATAACTATTTTCTCTAAGTCATTGAAATTGCTCAGGTTGAGTCAGATAGAGCATCTGCCTTCTAAGCAGAGGGTTGCAGGTTCGAGTCCTGCCGGAGTCGCCAACATCTACAAGTGGATAAAATTTAAATGTTAAGCGATAAACACTAGCGCTGTTGTTCAGCATTTTAAACGTGGTTATCTATAAAATTTAAAAAGGCTGCTGCTCCTTCGTTTGCATGACTAAGTGCGATCGCATGTTTTGCGTGTGGAATAACCATCAATTGGGAGTTCGGTAGTAACGAATGTATTTCCGCTGACATACTCACGGGAAGAAACGGACTAGAGTCTGGGTGTATGAGTAAAACGGGGATCTCTAATTGATTTAAATCTTGCGAGAGGTCTTGAGCCATCAGCAATTCCCCAAGCGCTAATGTTACTTCAGGACTTGAGTTAGCTTGGGTTTCCGAGAACCATTGATATACTGCATCTCCTACTGCACCAGGGTAAAATCTATGCTCCATCATTTTTTTTGTCCATGCTGAAAACCCCTCTTGCTCAACCGTATTTCTCCAACTTCCAACCTGATTGATATGATTACCTCGGTGTCCTGTCGAGAGTGCAGTCACAGTTATGATTCTATTCGAAGCATTCAAAGCTGTATAAAGCGATATCGTTCCACCAATAGATTCACCGATTAGATGAAATTTGTCAGCGTTAACAGCATCGGCTACTGCAAGCACATCGGACATCATTTCCTCCATGCCCCATTTTTGACCGTCTGGTGGAATGCTCGATCTGCCACAACCTCTCATATCAAAACGGACACATCTAAAGTTTTTTGAAAGATATGGCAGCCAATCTATCCAAATATCCATATCAATACCAACGCCATGGTGGAACAAAATTGTTTCCTTTGGCTTCTTCCAACGGGAAACGGTATCCGTAATTGAATATTCGAGAAATCCATGTTTGGTCGATACTTGGGGCACTCGATCCTCCATTCACTATCTTGTAGTATTAGAAGTTAATATTTATTTCCAACTGTTCCAATGTATTAGTTCAGTAACGGGCGGACGTTTAGCGGGCTTAAAGTCGGTTTCTTTAGTGTAGGCGACTGGCAATAACGCAACCTGCGCAAAGGTTTCGGGAATACCAATAATCTTCGATATTTCTCTCTCATATGCTAAATGAAGCGTTGTGATGCAGGAGCCAAGGCCACGCGCCCTTAACGCCAGTTGAAAGCTCCAAATCGCCGGAAATATAGATCCGCCAAGAGATAGCCATTTACGCCCCGGGGCATTAAGAGGCATATGACTTGCATCTATGCACGGGATAACCAATAAGGGAACATCCTCCATGTTATCCGCTAAATACTGTGCAGATTCAAACACTTTGAAATCCTGTTCAGCACCTTTGTCTCTCGCAGAATTTTTCCCCTCTTCGAGATAATTGCCTGCACCTTGGCGATAATAATTAGCTATTGTTCGCCGTTTTCCTTTGTCAGTGATAATAACCCATTGCCAACCTTGGCGATTGGAACCTGTCGGGGCCTGTTGAGTGATTTCTAAGCATTTTATAATTTGCTGCTCTTCTACAAGCCGATTAAGATCTAATCTCTTTCGCACCGCTCGGATAGTTGTTAATAAAGTATCTGTGTGCTTAACATCGAATTTGGTCACGATCTCATATAACCTCATATTTGTTGCTTGGTTCTAGCAGATAGAGCGCTCGGAAAGTGTAAGTAGTTCATTTCTCTTGGAATAATTTGCACGCTATGTCTAAATTCGAATTACAATTGAAATGTGTTTCATAAACCAGAACTCCTTTTCCAGAAATAAGGGATACGAAAATGACGTATGAAAGTATGATTGTCGAAACAATAAAGATCAACGGACATAATAGTGATGCTATCAATGCTTACACAGCTCGTCCCATGGGGAAGGGACCATTTCCTGGGGTCGTGTTAATACATCATTTACCTGGCTGGGATGAAACCTATCGTGAATTTACACGAAGATTTGCTCATCATGGCTATGCAGCAATAAGCCATAATCTGTATGATCGCATTGGTTATGGACCCTCAGACGATGTGGCAGCGAAGGCACGCGCAGAGGGAGGCGTTTCCGATGATCAAATGGTTGGTGACACGAAAGGCGCAGTGCAGTGGCTGCGGTCTCAACCTTGGAGCAATGGAAAAGTTGGCTTGATTGGAAGCTGTTCTGGCGGGAGACAAGCCTTTCTTTATGCATGTAAAAGAGATGATATTGATTGCGTGGTTGATTTATGGGGTGGTCGCGTTGTGCAGGACGAAGATGATCGTCCAGAGAAGCAACCAGTTCAACCAATTGATATGACGTCAAAGTTGTCTTGTCCATTATTAGGCATCTTTGGAAACGACGACCGTGCACCAAATGTTGAACAAGTAAATCAGCATGAAGAAGAATTGAAGAAATATAGCAAAAATTATGAATTTCATAGATACGACGATGCAGGTCACGGGATTTGGTACTACTACACGCCGCTTTACAGAGTGGAACAATCTATAGATAGTTGGCAAAAAACATTTGCCTTCTTTGAAAAGCATCTTTCGGTAGAGTAATTATGTGTACTTCTATTGTTGAAATTGTCGATGCAGAGGGAAAAGGTAAGGATGGTAACTCGTGGTTTAAATTGAGGCAGGCGGTTGTTTGTTATGATCATCCTCACCACGCTCTTCTAGAGGAGGCGATAACTATTGATTTCATGAATGGTGAAGACGGTGTTGGAAAGCGGACTGCTGTTGAATTAACTCTCGACTCAGCGAAGGCGCTTCAAGGAGCACTTAACCGCGCGATTGAACAAGCGGAAGAAGAAGTGGCAGAGGTTTCTAACTAGAAAAACCAAGCAATAAAAAAATAAGAATAAAAGTCGACGTGGCTTATAAAAAACTTTATCCGAAGCAATGGCTAAAAAAATTGTAGTTTTAAAAAGTGTACTCTTTTTTTTCTGTTACGTCAGCGTTCCGCGAATGGGGTAATTATTCTTTTTAATGTGCATTATACCGCGAATAATCAGTTCTTGTTCTGGTCGAATGAATGGTGCGTTTGAAATTTCCACAATATGTGGTTGGCCCTTATTGTTGAAGACAAATAGTCCTGGTTCTGGGAATGGTTTATCAGTTTCGTTAGGGCGTGGTTCTGATATATAAAGGCCGAGTTGTCTCATTTGCTCAATCGAAAGGTCGTATGCAACTGGCAGATTGAGGCCAACTTCGCTTGCGAAATTTTTAGCTTTTTCTGCAGTGTCACCAGAAATAAATACAATATCTGTTTCTAATTCATCAAATTTGTCTTTTAAAGCTTCGATTTTCGCTGTGTAGGTTTTGCAGATTGGGCAATGCAGTCCACGGTAAACAACCATCATCTGCCATCGATTGTTGGATCCAGAGACTGTCACGCTTTTGCCGTCGATGGTGGGGAGCGTCATTTGACGCATCGGCTTATCGGGATTGGGTTTATACAACATAATCATTTACTCCATTTTTTCGTTAATAATGGGTTGTTAGTAAGTTTGTTAAGCTAAGGGCAAGCTACTTAGTCTGAGGCCGATGTTATCTTATTTTAGCCACAAGGATTTTCTTCAACGGTTATCGAATATTATACCCATTTAAAAAATCAACTAAAACGTGTGCACACTCAGCTGCATGAGACGTAATCAAAAAATGCGCAGCGTTGCTTATTATAACAGAGCATTGGTTGGGTATGCAGGTTTGCAAAGTTTTTGTAATCTGCACCATCTGGGTATTAGCGTGGGCACCTCTCACTAATAGCACTGGCATAGAGAGCTTAGCGTAGTCACCAGCTTTAGCTCTGAAGCTAAGGGCAGTGTACCAATCTAGCACATTGTTATAAGCTGTTTGACGACAATATTGTTGTACGGAGTTAGGCATTGAAGCAAAAGAGCCATCGCCACCCCAAAAATCTATTATAATTCTTGCGGCATCTTTGTTTTGCGCGTTAAATGCCGCCTCAAACTCATCCTTAATTTTTATCGTTTCTGCAAATAAATGACGATGTCTGTAGGCATCAATAAGTGTTATCGGATTTGCTTCAAATGTTGTGATGCTGAGAATTTTGAATCTGTCCGATAGCGCGCTAGCCAGTGCCACCATTCCGCCGAACGAGTGTCCAACTAAATGGACGGGCTGCCCAATTTTCGCCACTACTGCCTCGATTACATCAATAAGATTGTGCATTCCATAGTTGTCAGTGCTTCGTAATTCTTCGGTAGAACCATATCCACAAAGGCTAGTGCTGATAAAACGGTAATTCGGCGGCATTAATTTTTGTACTGCGCTCCAAGCGGAAGGAGTGCTGAATGAGCCGGGAATAAATAGTATTGCTGGACCTTCTCCATGCTCAATGTAATCTATTTTTTTTCCTTTATGGTTAATCACTTGGGATGCTCCTGGTTAAGCTAAAATTTACCAGACTTTAACTTTAAGAATGACCAACAGTATACTAATAAAAACCATTAATAACTTGGGCGGCGTCAGTTTACTAGAAACGAATTGAAGCCAAACAAACTGATGAAATCGTTTGATAAGATAATCACACCAGATATTAAAGAAGGGCTCCAACTTGGAATTTGATTTAAGGGAAGATGGGACACCGTTTTCGCCAAATTTTGATGATGTGTATTTTTCGTCGGAGAATGGTTTGGCTGAAACAGAGTATGTCTTTTTGCAAGGAAATGGTCTGCCGCAGGCTTGGGAGCAAAGAGAGGACTTTACTATCATTGAAACTGGCTTTGGTACTGGACTGAATTTTCTTGCCGTTTGGAAGACGTGGCGTGAAACGCAACCAAAAACTAGTAAACTCAGATTTTACACGGTCGAGGCTTTTCCACTAACTGTTGAACAGATTTCAGACAGTTTAAAAAATTTCACCGAATTAGAGACGTATTTAAGTTGTTTTTGTTCTGTTTACTCTAAACCAACAGCTGACCGCTACAATCTTCTTTTCGATGAGGGGAGCGTGGAGATCACCATATTTATAGAGGATATCAATATTGCTTTACCTAAGCTAAACATCTTGGCAGATGTGTGGTTTCTAGATGGTTTTAGTCCTGCTAAAAATCCGGCTATGTGGACACCGGTGCTCTTCAGTGAAATGAGACGTCTTAGCGGTAAAGGAACAAGCTATGCTACTTTTACATCTGCTTCAATGGTTCAAAAGGGACTTAGAGAGAACGGATTTAAAATAAAAAAACAGCCAGGGTTTGGAAAGAAAAGGGAGATGCTTTCTGGGGTGTTTTGTCCTTGAGCCTGTTATGGAGGTCTGTTGAAGGCCGGTAAATATTGTTTAGTTCTGTTTGGGTAAAAAAGGGAGGGGATATGAAATCACCAAATTACTGCGTTATCAGCGTGGCAGACTGTCAATCGAAAAGCCTTCCTAAAAATTTAGAATTATGTCGGCGACTAAAGACTTATGTAGAGGACAAAGTAACTAACACCTTAATTTACTTTGGCGTCCTTAGCACTGGCACTATGCTGGAGCGCTAGCTTATTTTGAACATTATTCAACGTTAAGAGATTTCGAACAGGCTTTTGAATTTTATCAAGATTCTTCGTATTATCAGACGTTATTTAACGGAGAGACGGCCTCTATTAAATCAAGTAATTTCATTAAATATAGTCCTGTAAATTATGAGCAGGATCTAGGAGCGAAGGGGCGCTATCTTGTTCTGACTAGGGTAAAAACGAACAACTCTATGCTAACATCAATAAATAAGCTCGCTCCAATTTTCTCGGGAACTGGCGCACTTACGTATAGATTAGGATCAATCATAACCGGAAAAAATGTCGGTAACGAACTTTTAGCCGTTTCTTACAGGTCGATGGAGCAGATAGAAAAGGCTTACGATCTGTTGGCTAAAAACTCGGATTACGGTCATCTAGTTAATAAAGTAACAGTAAATTCAAG
>CACITD010000012.1 GCA_902589475.1 uncultured Alphaproteobacteria bacterium
TGGCTTCTTTTAAAGCCGCCTCCCTAATGGCACTTAAGGTTGTAGCAGGTGAGATTGCATCTGGATGTATTTTGATCTCTATAATCGTTGGTGTAGAAGCCTCTAAGGCTCTTTCAAAAGCTGGATAAAACTCTTCTGTTTTAGTTACAAGCTCGCCAGCAGCTCCATATGCTCGAGCAAGGGCTGCAAAATCTGGATTTTGCAATCCTGTATTCGCGATCCTCCCTGGGTATTCGCGCTCTTGATGCATACGAATGGTACCGAACATACCATTGTTAACAATAATAATTATTATGTTGGCTCCATACTGCATTGCGGTTGCTAATTCCTGTCCATGCATCATAAAACACCCATCACCATTCATACTAACTACCACCCGTTCAGGATGGACGAGCTTAGCAGCAACCGCTGAAGGCAAACCGTATCCCATTGACCCACTTGTTGGTGCCAATTGGGTCCGATACTTTCTATATTGATAAAATCGATGCATCCAAGTCGCGTAGTTTCCCGCTCCATTACAAATAAACGTATCTTCCGGGAGCTTTTGATTTAACCACGATGCAATTTCTCCCATTTGCACGTCGCCAGGAATTGGTTGTGGCTTCAATGTTTCAAGATATGCTTTATTTCCTTCCAAAGTACTAGATGCCCATCTCGACGAATTTTCCAGCACCAAATTATGAATGGCATCTGCAAACTGACATGGTCCAGCATTAATAGGTAAGTCGGGTTGGTATACGCTTCCTAACTCCTCTGCGCCTCCGTGAACATGGACAAGTTTCTGATTCGGTTTAGGGATGTTAAGCAATTTGTAACCGCCTGTGGTTATTTCACCTAAACGAGCCCCGACAACTAATAGCAGGTCAGCTTCTAATACCCGCTTTTCCAGCGAGGGGGATAGACCTATCCCAATATGACCAACATAATTTGGATGTCTGTTATCAAAATAGTCCTGGCAGCGAAACGAGCATCCCACAGCTAGATTGTTTCTATCTGCAAACTCTTGAACTTTAGTACAGGCAGCAGAATCCCAACCTCCTCCACCGATAATCATTAGTGGCGCATTGGCGGCATTAAGTAATGATTGCAGTGTTTCAAGATCTGAAGGCGAAGGATATGGTTGCACTTTTTGATAAGAGTTTATCGCAGGGCTATCAGCAAATTCTGTCAACATATCTTCTGGTAATGCCAGAACAACTGGCCCCGGCCGACCAGAAGTCGCTGTATAAAATGCTCTGTTTATATACTCGGGTATTCTCATAGGGTCCTCAATTTGAGCAACCCACTTTGAAATTTCACCAAACATGCGCCTGTAGTCGATTTCTTGAAATGCCTCACGGTCCATCATTGATCTTCCGACCTGGCCTACGAGTAAAACAAGTGGCGTAGAGTCCTGCATCGCTATGTGAACGCCAGCGCTTGCATTTGTAGCACCAGGTCCTCGTGTTACGAGACATACACCTGGCTTACCCGTCATTTTACCGTATGCTTCCGCCATCATCGTGGCACCACCCTCCTGACGGCATATGATGGTTTGTATGCTATTAGCGTCTTGCAACCCATCTAATACAGCCAGATAACTTTCACCAGGAACTCCAAATACCATTTCAACGCCGTGCGCCCTTAGGGAATCCACTAACACGTGTCCTCCCAGTTTCTCTGATAGAACCTGACCGTTCAGTGTAGATGACATATCTTAGACCCTTTAATTCATTGAATTCTAGACGGTTATAGATCTTGCTAAAAGTTAGACAGTTCCATGACGTTTTCACAACCTATCTAAAGATCGTTCAACTTAAAAGTTTTTTAGTAATCAACTTTCGACAATCAAATTTGTTCTATCCGCACTAAATGCGGATATGCCAAACTCGATGGGCTCTCCAGAATTGTCTACATTAACTGACTCTGTTATTAACACCGGCCTGTTAGCTGGTTGTTTGAGACTTGCTATTTCTTCGGAATTTGGCATCCGCGCACTAATATTAGTTGATTGCCGTTCATAATTACCCAAGCCGTAGCTATCCAGAGTTTTTGATACTGACTTAAATTCTTCAAATCTTTCAAGAAAATCTGGAAAGCGTGACGCCGAGAAATAGTGAGCCGCTAAAACGATTGGCACGCCATCTAACTCCCGAATTGTTCGCAGTAAACAAACTTTTCCCTCCAACGGCATTGTCAATGCCTCTGACACTTTTTTGTTTGCTTTTATTACCTCACCGCTTAAGGCTCTTCCCCCAGGAAATTTATTTTGGCTTGAGACAACCTCCGAAAATCGAGTTCTTTTAGCTAACTTATAATCTAGGACATAGTCTGGTATGAACATACCTCGTCCTTGTTCCACACTAACTAGTCCCTTCTCAACTAATTCATGAACAGATCGGCGAATTGTATGCCTATTCACTCGATACGTTTTAGCTAATTCCATTTCTGTTGGAAGCTTGTCGCCGGGTTTCCACGTTTTGTTTTTAATCGACGTCTCTATATCGTCCGATATTTGCTTCCACGCGGATATACCCTTTTCCCACTGCATCTGCCTAATCCACGACTAAACGTTTTCGCAAAAACGTAACATAAATGACTCAATATTTTTACTTTACCCAGATAATGAACACCGTATTATAGTTGATAACATCTATACGTCTAGACAAATTTATAAAAGGTCACCAGGAGTTCTTTACCATGCAAGACACTGAAAAATCAGAAAGAACAAATCGCCAGAAATGGATGTCGGTCTTGGCAAAGGCAGACACCGAACTCCTCAATATGCTCTGGTGTGACTTACAGGATAAACCGTCATGGACAAATATCAGGGCGCCGGAAACCGGCATGGTATTGGTAAGAGGAAAAGCAGGTGGTGTCGGAACAACCTTCAATGTTGGTGAAATGGCGCTAACACGCGCAACTGTGAGGTTAGACAGCGGAATATCAGGTGTCGCATATGTTCAAGGAAGATCCGCATCAAAGGCTGAACAAAGCGCTGTGCTCGACGCTATGCTTCAAGACGACCGGTATGCAACTGCCACTTATACCAACATCATTAAGCCACTTGAAAAGGCAACAAAGAAGACAAAAATTTCAGCTAGCAAAAAAGCAGCGAATACCAAAGTTGAATTTTTTACAATGGTGCGAGGTAAATAAAATGGCACTCCTTGACGAATCAATAGACTATATCCCGTTAGAGACAGGTTTCGATGATCCAGTTTATGAAAGTCAAATTGTATTCCGAAAAATTTTAAAAGTAATGTCGGAACCTGGAACAATTAAAAAGATCAAAAACAAATTATCTGCTCCCGCTCCAATGACGAAAGCAACTGCTGCAATATGTTTAACATTGATGGATTTTCAAACAAAAGTATGGATGGACCTACCGCGCGACAGTGAAGCATCAAAATACTTAAAATTCCATACTGGATTGAAGTTCGTAGAGCATAGTAGTGAGGCAGACTTTCTTGTTTTTTTCTATGCTCCAGATGAATTTCCGCCTCTAAATCTCGGAACAGATGAAAATCCAGAAACGGCTGCTACAGTTATAATTCAAACACAGAGCCTTGATGATACTGGCAAACTGAAACTTACAGGGCCAGGCATAAAAAAGTCTCGTTTTTTAAATGCAGAAAGCATTCCCACGTCGTTATGGGATCATCGCGGTAAAGCGAACTCTCTTTTTCCAAAAGGAATAGACATCATTCTTACGAGTAACAAACAATTAAGTGCTCTACCCAGAACCACAAAAATAACAATGATTAAGACGGAAAAAGGATAACGCCATGTATGTAGCCGTGAAGGGTGGCGATGCCGCTATAGAAAATTCCCAAGCGCTTCTGGCAGAGGAACGTAGAGGCGACAGGCGTATTCCAGAGCTAACCCTAGATCAAATTAAAAATCAGTTAAGCTTATCAGTTGACCGGGTCATGGCTGAAGGATCTCTTTACGACAGAGATCTCGCGGCACTGGCGATAAAACAAGCGCGTGGGGATATTGTCGAAGCAATATTTCTGCTTCGCGCTTATAGAACGACGTTGCCTAGGTTTGGAAATACACTTCCTATTGATACCGCAAAGATGCAGATTCGTCGCAGAATTTCAGCAACGTTTAAAGATTTACCCGGCGGGCAAATTCTGGGTCCTAGCTTCGACTATACCCATCGCCTTTTAGATTTTTCACTTGTGGAAAATAGCGACTCTCCGGTAGCAGAGGAGGCGTCGGATAATATTTTGGCAGAAATGCCTCGGGTGACAGAACTGCTAAATGACGAAGGGCTTATTGAGAAAGAAATAGACGTTAACGAACAGGAACCATTCGATGTAACAAGAAACTCGCTTAAATTCCCTGCTAATCGGGAAGCTCGTCTCCAAAACCTTGCGCGGGGCGATGAGGGCTTTCTTTTAGCCCTCGCTTACTCCACTCAGAGAGGATGGGGTAAAACACACCCATTCGCTGGCGAAATTCGGATGGGGGAAGTAGTCGTAGAAATTATTCCAGAAGAACTAGGTTTTCCGATCGAGGTTGGAGAGATTACTGTAACCGAGTGTCAAATGGTCAACCAATTCAAAGGGTCCGCGACAATACCGGCACAATTTACAAGAGGATACGGACTAACATTTGGCCATAACGAACGAAAAGCTATGTCAATGGGCATCTTAGACAGATCGCTAAGAAGCAAAGAGTTAGGAGAAGCCGTCAATGCCCCAGCACAAGATGAAGAGTTTGTTTTAAGTCATTCTTGTAATGTCGAAGCTTCTGGTTTTGTTCAACATCTTAAATTACCTCACTATGTCGACTTCCAATCTGAACTTGTAACAGTTAGAGCGTTAAGAAAGGCGAGTACGTTTTCAGAAAAAAACGATGTTTCGCCCGACTCTAAAAATTTAGAAGCTGCGGAGTAACTTTTATGACAGCAATATCTGGAGATCGAAAGCGATCATCGCGGCTTAAAGAAAAAACGCTAGATGGGTATAACTTCGCTTACTTAGATGATCAAACGAAGCGGATGATTAGAAGAGCTACATTGAAAGCAGTCGCTATCCCTGGGTATCAAGTGCCATTTGGAAGCCGGGAAATGCCTCTTCCATTTGGATGGGGCACAGGAGGTATACAGGTAACAGCAAGTATTATTGGCATCGATGACACTCTCAAAGTGATTGATCAGGGAGCTGACGATACAACAAATGCAGTTAATATCCGGCGCTTCTTTGCTAAAACAGCTGGTGTAGAGACAACGGAAAATACTTCCGATGCTTCGATAATACAAACACGTCATCGGATCCCTGAAGTAAAGCTTAAATCTGACCAGATAATTGTATATCAGGTTCCTATACCGGAACCGCTAAGGTGGATAGAACCGCGTGAACAAGAAACCCGCAAGATGCATGCGTTGACAGAGTATGGTGTCATGCACGTCGGATTATACGAAAATATAGCCCACTTTGGAAAGGTAACGACTTCTTATGATTACCCTGTTCAAGTAAATGATCACTACGTGATGTCCCCAAGTCCTATACCTAAATTTGATAACCCAAAAATGGATAAAATGCCTGCCTTGCAGCTATTTGGAGCTGGGCGGGAAAAACGTATTTATGCCGTTCCCCCTTATACCAAAGTAAAGAGCCTTGATTTCGACGATCACCCTTTCGAAATAGAATCCTGGTCCGAATGTTGTGCCCTTTGCGGGTCTAGCTCAAGTTTTCTGGATGAGGTGATAACAGATGACAAAGGAAGCCGAATGTTCGTTTGCTCAGATAGTAACTTTTGTGCAGAACGGAGAGCAAAGGGACATAAAGGCCCGGGTTTACCAAGAAAACTTGAAATAAAGGATATCGAATGACGAACGTGTTACTTAGTGCGAAAAATCTATCGCATCATTATGGCTCTCAAGTTGGTTGCATAGACATAAACTTCGATATTTACCCTGGCGAGGTGTTGGGTGTTGTCGGCGAGTCCGGCTCTGGAAAAACAACCCTTTTAAAAAACATATCGGGTCTCCTTCAACCCTCCTCAGGATCGGTCAAATTCGATACTCGTGTAGATGGGTTAAAAGATATCTATTTGTTGAGTGAGCCGGAGCGCCGGCTTTTAATGAGAACAGATTGGGGTATAGTTTTTCAAAATGCGCGTGATGGCCTTCGAATGAATGTTTCAGCTGGCGCAAATGTGGGCGAAAGACTGATGGCTATTGGCGCGCGAAACTACGGTAATATCCGGAATGAGGCCACAGATTGGTTGCAAAACGTAGAAATAGGCCTTGAAAGAATAGACCACTACCCAGAGACATTTTCGGGCGGAATGCTACAGCGACTACAAATAGCGCGAAACCTTGTAACAAAACCACGATTAGTCTTCATGGACGAGCCCACAAGTGGTTTAGATGTGTCGGTACAAGCTCGTCTCTTAGATTTAATCAGAGGTTTAGTGAGCCAACTCGGTATCGCTTGCGTTATAGTGAGTCATGACCTTGGTGTAATGAGGCTCCTATCTAACCGATTAATAGTAATGCATCAGGGACGAGTCGTAGAGCAGGGTTTAACTGATCAAGTTCTCGATGACCCCCAGCATCCCTACTCCCAACTTTTAGTTTCTTCAATTTTACCGGTTTAAAAAATGGAAAAAATTAACGACGATATACTTCGCATTGATAACTTGGCAAAAACTTTTCTGCTACATAATCAGGGGTCAAAAAAACTTCCCGTATTTCAAAATATTTCTTTCCAGGTAAAAGCGGGTGAATGCTTGGTTTTAACTGGAGCATCAGGAACTGGCAAATCAACACTCTTACGAGCGATATACGCTAACTATTTGGTCCAATCTGGAACAATCAACATACGGCATGAAAATAAATGGGTTGATCTCGCGTCAGCCTCACCACATGAGGTGCTTGATATTAGGAAAAAAACGCTTGGTTATGTCAGCCAATTTTTACGTGTTATTCCCCGAATATCCACGATAGACCTAGTTTGCGAACCACTCATCGTGCAAGGAAAGCTAATAAAACCAGCCAAAGCGCAGGCAAAAAAATTACTCAACAAACTTTCTATCCCCGAATCACTATGGGATTTACCGCCTGCAACCTTTTCAGGAGGCGAGCAGCAACGCGTCAATATAGCGCGAACACTTATTCAAGATTATCCAATTCTACTTCTTGACGAGCCGACAGCTTCACTAGACGAAAAAAATAGGGACGCTGTCATTGAACTCATTAACGAGGTTCGGAACCAAGGTACCGCGGTTGTTGGCATATTTCACGATAAATATGTCCGCGAAAGAGTTGGCACAGAAATGTTCAATGTCGAGCTTGCAAAAAAGGCCGCATAGAGAAATGGCTTCGACAGAACAAATTTTCACAAACGCTACTCTTGTTCTTTCTGATGAAACTAAAGTCGGCACCCTCGTCATTAAAGATGGTCGCATAAGAGATATAAATTTCGAAAACACCTCAATTCCGCGAGCGGAAGATTTAAACAAAAATTACCTTCTTCCTGGTCTTGTAGAAGTCCACACTGATAATTTGGAGCGACACTGCCTACCTCGACCCGGCGTCAAATGGCCGCTTACGGCAGCCGTACTCTCGCACGATGCCGAGCTTGCTGCCGCAGGCATCACAACTGTTCTGGATGCAATCGCAGTGGGCGGAGACATTCGCACGAACGAAGCGAGAGCCACAATGCTCCTGGATGCAGCGAATGCTGTAAAGGAAGCTGTTGGCAATAATATATTGCGAATAGATCATCACCTTCATCTGCGCTGTGAAGTTCCGATGCCAAACGTTTTGGAATTATTTGAACCGTTCAAAACGGAAAAATTAGTAAGGTTGGTCTCGCTGATGGACCACACGCCAGGGGAACGGCAATTCGTGAATCAAGAGAAACAACGCATCTATTATCAAGGAAAATATTCGATGTCTGACGACGAATATGAAGAATTCGTCGAAAACAAGAAGCATCTCCAAATTAAATATTCAGAAAAACATCGACAAGAGATCGCAAAAATGTGCCGCGAAAATAGTATTATTATTGCCACTCACGATGATGCAACAGCCTCACATATAATGGAAGGAATTGCCTTAGGCGCAACAATTTCGGAGTTCCCAACCACAGTAGACTCAGCAAGAGCTGCAAAAAAATTAAAAATGGGAACAGTGATGGGTGGTCCAAATATCGTTAGAGGCGGTTCACACTCAGGAAATGTCTCAGCATCTTATTTAGCTGAATTGGATCTTTTGGACGCGTTATCTTCCGACTATGCGCCCTCAAGCTTGCTGCATTCAGCTTTTATTCTCAATTTGAAACACGGAATTCCACTACCGAAAGCAATCTCTAAAGTAACCGAAGCTCCAGCCAAAATGGTGGGCCTTTCTGATCGAGGAGTGCTCCAAAACGGATTTCGAGCAGATCTTTTGGAGGTTGAATTAACGAAGGACCGCATTCCAATCGTTCATCGTGTAATCTCTAAAGGCAAACGTGTTATATAACTAGAGGATAGGACAGTATGTCGATAACAGATGAAATTAAGTCAATCTTTCTTGAAAAAGGCGAAAATCACTTTGATGAAGGTTCGGTAACACAGTTATCTCACGCTCTTCAATGCGCACAACATGCTGAGATAGCTAATTCATCGGCAGAAATGATCACGGCCTGCCTCCTCCATGATATTGGACATCTTCTCAATAAGGATGCGCGACAAGCAATCAGAAACGGCGAGGACGCAGAGCATGAACATATAGCTGTGGATTATTTACGGTCGTGGTTCGGCCCCGCCGTCACTTCTCCGATACGTTGGCATGTAGACGCAAAACGGTATCTTTGCGCTACGGATAAAACATATTTTTCAAAACTATCGAAGGGATCAGTGCGCAGCCTTGAAGTGCAAGGAGGTCCATTTGACAGGCAGGAAGTGGCCAGTTTTGAAAGTCAACCATACTACAAGGAAGCGGTTCAATTAAGACGTTGGGATGAGGCCTCCAAATCCACTTCGACGACTACCCCGTCTCTTGAGCATTTTTTGAATTTTGTCAGTCAAGCTCGGATCTAATTACTTTTTACCTTCAAAGAATTCCGTTTGCTAAAAATGACTAACTAATAACTTTCCTCAACACGTGAGAACGGTTCGTCGTAAAGGGCCGTACCTCTGCTGCCCACCTTCCCTTCTCGCCGGCTTCCGCCCACGCATCACTAGTGAGGACATCAGGACTCGTCACCTCATAGATAGCTGTGTACTTAGCCTGTGCACTAACATCCATCGTCTCAATTTTACCACCTAAAGTGATTTTTGTTTCTTGTTTCACCATTCGCCGAACGGAAACAACACCTGGCACGTTGGATAAATATGGCACATGCTCTTCATCGTAAACTTCGTTAAACAAAGCCTCTTTTTCAGGCTCAACATCCATACTAACGATAAATAAATAGGTTTCTTCTGCCATTTCAAAACTCCTCTTTTCTAATAAACTACATTTTTAACTTATATGATTTAATAGAGAAACAAAGGACTTTATGCTTAGCTCGATTGGCTGATCGTTTGTGAAATGATGGAGACCTTCTTCTTCTAGCCTCCATTCCGTCGCCCTAGATAAACGGGACTCAATTTCTTGCTCTGTTTCTCGTTTTCTCTCTTTTAATCGGTTTCTTAAAATCTCCACAGGAACATTTATCTGAACAATTTGAAGTTGGGGGTACACTTCTCTAGCAGTTGAAACCGCTGCACGAGAGCCATTTAATACGATATTTTTTCCTGCAGACAGCAATTGATTTAGCTCTTTATTAATACCGTAACAATGCCCATTTGCTTGCCAATATAATGCATATTCCCCCGCCTTAACCTTTCTATCAAAATCCCTCTTAGTGATCTCAATATGATCTTCACCTCCAGCATCAGCAGAGCGCGTTATTTCCCGGGTTATAAAAGTAAATTTCTCTTTTCTGACAAGATCTTTAGCGCCATTGATAAGTGTATCTTTTCCCGAACCAGATGGGCCAACAACAAATATTAACGTGCCAACCTTAGGAGATTTTTCAGTCATTCCATTCTTTCAACACACTATATAATAATTAATTTAAATTCTTACTTCCTATTTATACAACGCCAAATTATGTTCCCAGCATGCAAAGTCTAGTAAATTACATTAAGGGTGACGAATTACCGAGCCCTACGACGCCGATTGAGATTGCAGGGGGAATTTTATGGTTTCGACTTCCTATGCCTATAGCACTCGATCATATCAACATCTACCTGCTCGAAGATAACGATGGTTGGGTCTTAATCGATACAGGTATGGCGGACCCGGTGTCTATTGAAACATGGGAAATAATTCTTAAGGAGTACACTACTAAACGTCCCATAAAAAAAATAATAGGAACCCATTTCCACCCCGATCACGTTGGGCTTGCCGGTTGGTTGATTGAACGAACAGACGCCGAATTTTGGATGTCGCAGATAGAATGGCTTAGTGCTCGTCAAGCCTATTTAGATGCAGAAGAAATATCTCTTGTAAAGATGCGAAAATTTTACGATTTAGCTGGACTCGGCGCTGACGAAAAAAATCTTTATCACGAAATTGGCAATGACTATCGAGGCATGGTATCCCCTGTGCCATCTGTCTATAAACGTATTGATAAGGAGACTGTTTTCATCGTTGGCGGTCGAACCTGGCGACCAATTTTTGGATCAGGGCACTCCCCAGATCACGTAACTTTATACAACGAAAAAGATCAAATTCTATTGGGGGGAGATATGTTGTTACCTCGGATTACGCCGATAATCGCCGTCTGGTGGCAGGAACCGGACGGGAATCCGTTGGACGGATTTCTTAAATTCCTTCATGGCTTAAGCATACCGAGTAAAAAAACAAGGATACTACCAGCACATGACCGACCCTACGAAGGACTGTCAACACGGATCACAGATCTCATTCAACACCATCAAAATCGATTAGAGATAACATTTAATGCCTGCAATGAGCCAATTGCGGCTAGTTCCATCATGAAGAAACTTTTCAATAGAGATTTAGATGCCTTCCAAATTCGCTTTGCAATAGGTGAAACCATTGCCCATTTAAATTATCTTCTGCGCAAAGGCGAAGTCACGAGGGAGCTATCACCAGACCAGCAATATTTATATCAAAACACGGCCTCTAAATAAAAACTACATGAAGCCAGAAATTAAGTTTTCGTTATAAAGAGCTTGATGATCTAACCATGGGTCAGCAGGCCTAAAATTTCCAATAGCTGTATGTATTTTAAGCTCTTGTTCGACAAGAATTTGCTCCGCCGCTTCGACGGTTATTTGCTGGAATGTTATCTCTGTTCCGGGACACAACAATCCAAGCCGTGAAATATCTGCGGAAATTACTGTTCCTAACTTTGGATATCCCCCAGTTGTTTGGTGATCTGCAAGAAGCATAATCGGTTGCCCGGTTCCTGGAACCTGTATTGCTCCTGTTACAATTCCGTCAGAGACGATATTATAACCCTTGGAATGTTCTAGTTTAGGCCCATCCAACCGAATCCCCATTCTGTCAGCTTCGGTCGTAACGCTATATTTTGAATCAAAAAATGTCGCTATACTATTCGACGAAAAATAATCATCTTGAGGCCCCAGAATAACTCTTAGTGGTCCATTCTCCTCGAGAAACCAAGCATCATTAAGTTTTAACTCTCCACGATCTGTGGCACTATTCGTTTTTAAAGGAACTACATCGCCAGCGAGTAATGGGCGCCCTTTGTACCCACCAATTCCCGCTCTGACATAAGTCGACATGCTATCGTAGGTTTTTGGTAGGTCAAACCCACCTTCAAAAGCCAGATATGTTGTTCCAGAGTCTGAAACATTACCAATTTTGACGATCTGACCCTTTTTCAACTTAATACTCTGGTTCGCAGGTTGGAAAGTAATATCACCATCAATAATTTCGAGAGGTGTCGATGTTCCAACTAGCGCTATCCGAAGGCTATCGCATAAGACCTCGAAAGTCGGGCCCATTAATCGTATTTCAAGCCCTGCCTCATACCCAGCATTAGAAACTAGTGCATTTGCCAGTCGAAGTAGCGTGGGCGCAATGGCACCTGACACAGGAACGCCCAAATGTTGGAATTTTGGTCTGCCAAAATCCTGAACAGTTACATTGAAGCCCGGATCTATAATTTTTATCGCCATATTAACAATCCATTATCAACGAATATTCGTCTGCCTTTAGGGCCCGACGAACAGCCGGGTATTCTTTTCTATCAATGGCAAAAAAAGATATCTTATCGCCCGCCTTAACGAGCACTGGATTTTCTCTATTTGGATTATAAAAATCCACAGGCGTTTGGCCTATCAAATGCCATCCTCCGGGGCTATCGATCGTATAAATTGTCGTCTGGCGAGCGGCAACAGAAATAGACCTGGGAGGGACATGCACCCGCGGTTCAACACGGCGTGGTAAATCAAATATTTCAGGTAAGAGACCCAAGTAAGGGAACCCCGGTAGAAAACCCATCATAAAAACTTCTAGTTCCACGGAAGTATGTTGTTTGATAATCTCTGAAGCCGAAACTCTGAGAGACCTACTGACGTCTTCAATATCTGGCGCATACTCATTTTCATAACAAACAGGAATTCTCCACCTAATGATGTCATCATCCAGGGTGAACTCCCTTCCAAGTAATGGAGTTATAAGTTTTTTTAATTCTGCCTGTGAAATGTACAACGGGTTGTAGTGAATCATAAGAGATCGCATGGTCGGCACAAGGTCTACGACACCTTCGATATCCTCACGTTTCACAATTGCCGATATCTTCCTTACGTGTTGGTTAATCCTGGCATCAACCGTCTCGCCAAATTGAATAACCAATGCGCTATCGCCTGCAAATAAAAAGCGGTAGCTATTTCTCGGAGGGGTATTCATATCCTTGGCTGGTCCTTGGGAACTAAAGTGTTATAATAAAAACGTTCAATCTAGAACGTCTTTATAAAACTTAATATTAAAGTCTAAGCAAATGAAAAATATCAATTTAAATTCAGATATTGGTGAGGGATTTGGCGTTTATGATATTGGAAACGATACAGAAATGCTAAAAATTGTAAATTCTGCCAATATTGCTTGTGGTTTTCATGCTGGAGATCCAAATGTAATGGATCGCGTGGTAAAACAATCAATAAAAAATGGTGTAAGTATAGGAGCCCATCCTGGTTTCAATGATCTGTGGGGGTTTGGTAGAAGACAGATCCACATGTCAACGGATGAAATAGAAGCAATTGTTGCGTATCAAATTGGTGCCCTCCAAGCGATTTCTGCTACAAACAATGCGATTGTTACTCATGTAAAACCTCATGGCGCGTTAAATAATATGTCTAGCCTTGACCCTGCTATAGCAACTGCGATCGCCAGGGGAGTCAATCTAGTAGACCCTAAACTAATTTTAGTTGCTGTTTCTGGTTCATTTCTCTTTTCGACTGGGCAAGCACTGGGATTAACTGTCGCTGCCGAGGCTTACGCTGATCGGAGCTATGAAGATGACGGAAATATGACGAGCCGGAAATACGATCATGCGATGATTAAAGATCCTGAAAAGGCAGCTGCACAAGTCCGCAATATCGTTATAGACGGATATATAATCGCAAATAGCGGAAAGAAAGTTCCTGTCAGAGCTGATACTATCTGCATTCATGGCGATGAGCCCACTGGACCAGCTGTAGCACAGGCTGTGAGGGAAATGCTTGACCGCGAAGGGATCGCAATCAAACCACTCCCCGAGTTAAATTTTGGTTAACAACTTTTATCACGAATTTAACGGAACCCTATCTAGGATTAATATAAATGACTAGAGAACACGCACTTAAAAATGCCATAGCGTATTTTGATGATGGGCACTTTCTTGATGATCTGAAAAGACGAGTTGCCATAAAAACGGAGAGTCAAATCTATGAAAGCCGCAAACCTGACATGACCGAATACATGGATGAGATGATTAAAACTTTTCAAGAATTAGGCTATGAGACGGAGGTTTTTGAAAATCCCAATTCAAAGGCAGGTCCAATTTTTTTTGGTAGCAGACATGAAAACTCAAATAATAAAACCGTTCTAACCTATGGACACGGAGATGTTATTCGAGGGCAAGAGGAACGCTGGGAGCCGGATTTAGTTCCTTGGGAGCTAAAGGTACAAAACAACAAGATTTACGGTCGCGGCACAGCCGATAATAAAGGCCAACATACTGTAAATATAGGTGCGCTAAAGAGCATACTGGAAACCAGAGGTTGTCTTGGCTTTAATTCAAAGATTTTAATAGAAACCGGAGAGGAATCAGGATCTCCAGGATTAGCAGACTTTGCAAGACAACAAAAAGAACTTTTAGCTTCTGACGTTCTGATTTCATCTGACGGACCAAGACTGCAGCCAGAACGACCAACATTATTTATGGGCTCCAGAGGAAGTATTGTATTTGATATAGAAGTAAACCTAAGAAACGGCGCGCATCATTCAGGAAACTGGGGAGGCCTAATAGCTAATCCCGCCTTAATTTTATCTAATGCTTTATCAGTTATTGCTGATAAACGCGGCCAAATACAAATTCCCGAGTGGCGCCCAAAAACTCTTACAAATTCTGTGAGAATGGCACTTGCCGATTGTGAGGTAGATGGTGGTGAGGAAGGTCCAAGAGTAGAACAAGACTGGGGTGAAAAAAACCTGACACCCGCGGAGCGAGTGTTTGGATGGAATAGTTTTGAAATCTTGGCTTTCACAGCCGGAATTCCCGAAAGACCTGTTAACGCAATACCTGGAACTGCAAAGGCAAGATGTCAATTGCGATTTGTAGTAGGAACCGAAGTGGATGATATCCTTCCAGCTTTGGTTCGACATCTTGAAAAGGAGGGTTTCTCTAACGTTACCGTCACGCCAGCTGATCGTGGGGTTATGCAGGCGACCAGGCTTGATCCCGATAGTCCATGGGTAAAATGGGCCGCGAATTCTATTAAAGAAACTACAAAGAAAAAACCTGCTATCCTTCCTAACTTGGGTGGTGGATTACCAAACGACGTGTTTAGTGAAATTCTAGGATTACCGACACTTTGGGTTCCGCATAGCTACGCATCTTGTTCTCAGCATGCGCCGAATGAACATATGCTCCCAGAAATAGCACGAGAGGGCTTAGAAATAATGGCCGGGTTATTTTGGGATATTGGTTTGGAAGACTTTGAAATCGGCACATAACAATAATTTAGTTACCAAAACTACAATAATTTAAAAACAATACACTACACGAGGAAATTACGATGGTGGATCAAAGAGGATGGAAGCTTAGAGTGGGAGCAGTCATACCCTCCACTAACACCATTGTTCAACCAGACTTTGATGACCTCAGGTTAGATGGTATCACCAATCATGTTGCAAGAATTGGTATTCCAAACATCGACATAAAAACAGACGATGACTTTGATAAGCTAGTGCGTTTAAGTGAAGCTGATCTAGTCGCAGCGGTAGACCGAATTTTAACGGCTGATCCGCAAATTCTTGTTGTCGGAATGTCTTCGTTAATTGTATGGGATGGCTACGACGCCTCGTGTCAGCGAAGGACGATGTTACAGCAAAGAAGTAAATTACCAGTAACCGGTGGTTCATTTGCAGTAGCCGAAGCTTTAAAAAAATTTGACGCTAAGACGATCGGTATAATATCCCCATACATGCCAATAGCAAACAAACATATAAGCCAATTTTTTACCGACATTGGGTTCAAAGTCAAAAATTTTATAGGCTTGCAATGTCCCAGTCCTGTTGAGATATCTCATGTAAAGCCCGATCAACTCTCCGAAGCACTCGATCAGGTAGACGAAACAGACATTGATGCATTGGTTCAGTTTGGAACGAACCTTCACTTCATGGAACAGGCAGCTTTAGAGGAGAAAAAAAGGAAGAAGCCTGTCATCTCAATTAACTCCGCTAGCTATTGGCATGCACTGCGGTTAAAGAATATTGAAACGCGTTATAAAAACTATGGCCGTTTGTTAGCAGAGTTTTAAGTTTATGTTTTAGTTAAGGTAAAGTGCAATAGATTCTGCAACACAGGCAGGCTTCTCTTCACCCTCTATTTCAACAACGGTGCTATATAAAACTTTTACCGTCGTATCATTTATACGTTCCGCATTACGCAAACTTACCTTTCCTCTGACCCTTTTGCCAGCTTTGACGGGAGCCATAAACCTTACTTTATCGAGCCCATAGTTTATTCCAGCCGTCCGCGGTAAATACTCTATTGTATTAGAAATAAGCATTGGCACAAGCGACAGAGTTAAATGACCATGTGCAATCGGCGCTCCGTAGGGCGATTCGTTTGTTGCACGATCGACATCCACATGGATCCATTGATGATCACCAGTTGCTTCTGCAAATGTATTAATTTGCCCTTGATCAACTGTATGCCAGGGACTTATGCCAAGCTCGTTCCCGATTTCACTTTTCAACGCTTCAAAAGTTTCAAATTTACGTCGTTCCACTTTTTCATTCATATCGTGGGATCCTCCGAAGTTCTAACTATTAATTTCCCAAAATTTTTGCCTTTTAAGAGGCCCATAAAGGCTTCCGGTGCGTTTTCTAAGCCATCTACAAAATCCTCTTTATAAACTATTTCTCCCGATTTTATCCAAGAACTCATGTCTTTTTCGAATTCAGGGAACCGATCCCAGCGTTCGGTAATTATGAAGCCCTGTAATTTAAGGCGGTTTGTAAGTATAGAACGAGTAAGTTTTGGAAGTAGGTTAGGCCCAGGGAAATCCCCCACATGACTATACCTTGAGATAAGGCCGCATACCGGAATACGCGCAAAAGAATTTACAAGCGGCAATACAGCTTCAAAGACTTTACCTCCCACATTCTCAAAGTAAACGTCAACTCCGTCTTTACAAACGTTAGCCAATTCACTTTCCAAATCATCACTTAAATGACTTAGACAATGATCAAAGCCTAATTCGTTAACAACATAATCACACTTTTCTTGGGATCCAGCCACTCCTACAACTTTGCAACCTTTTAATTTACCAATCTGACCAACAACAGCACCAACTGCACCAGAAGCGGCGGAAACGACAAGTGTATCACCTGCCTTAGGTTCACCAATGTCTAATAGTCCGACATAAGCCGTCATTCCAGGCATTCCCAGAATTCCAATAGCAGTAGAAATTGGCGCAATTGTTGGGTCAATTTTCCTCACACCAGCCCCATCGGAGATGATATGAGTTCGCCAGCCAAACATTCCAGTCACAATATCACCCTCTTTGAAGCGAGCGTTTTTACTTTCCATTACCTCTGCAACAGTGCCTGCTCCCATAACGTCCCCTATCGCCACAGGTACAGCATAAGACTTAGCGTCATCCATCCGTCCTCGCATGTATGGATCAAGGGATTGGTAAATAATGCGACAAAGCATTTCGCCATCACCGACAGGTGGCAAGTCAGCAGTTACAACTCGAAAATCACTATGTTTCGGATCTCCAATTGGCCGAGCTGCCAATTCTATTTGGGTACATTTTATTGCCATAAGAAACTCCACGAAACAGAAAACCCACTAATTTCAAGTAACTCATTTTCTACGCCTTTTAAAGGACAAAAACCAAAACACGATCATGAACTGGATTTTTGGCGACATAACTAACCGCTGGGCCGTTTGGGAAAATGCTCTGCTAAGTAAAATGCTTTCTAGAAGCATAATCATACCTATACTTGCTGTACGTTTTTATTTTCGCCAACGGTAATTCTATTTGCAGTCTGATGGTGTGCTTTTCTAAAACGAGGCGGCCTTTATATAACGAAGTATATTGAGTAACCTAAAGCGAAAGCAAATTTGCTTTAACGAACGCCTTTTCCTATGTGAGCGATACCCTCTATCTCAACATATATATTCGGCGCTGCAAGTTTTGAAACCTCAACTAAAGAACAGGCAGGGAAATCACCCTTAAAAAACTCCGCCCTTGCCTGCCAGACCTGCTTGTTATTTTCGATACGAGTAACAAAAATAGTTAACTTGGTGAAGTCGGACATCTTTCCGCCAGCTGCTTCTATCAGGGCTTTGTGTTTTTTGAATATGATTTTGGTTTGCTCATATTCATCAACCCCATCAATTGTTACGCCATCAGCATTTCGTGCTGTAAGACCGGCAATATATGCTATACCATCGCAAACGATGCAGTTCGACCATAGCTCCGGAGCGGGTTCTGCAACTTTCGGACTAGTATATCGCTTAATCATATAACAACAGTATCTAACCCTATCTAATCGATCAAACCTTTTTCAAAACGTATAAGTGCGAGCCATGCTTTGAAGGTTAATAACTTAACTTGGGTCCATGATCCTGTTAACATGGAAGCGACAAAGAATATTTTCACCTGGAAACCTTATTATGCCTCTGATAGATCTAAGCCGTACAATAGAGCACCGAACTCCAGCTCATCCATCACATCCTCCCGTTATCATGACCGTTTGGAATGACCATGACGAGATTAAAAAAGCTGGCAAGACGTCATTCTCTTCGAAATCCTTGAGTTTGTCTATGAGTGATCATTCCACTACTCATGTCGACGCACCCTGCCATTTCAACCCAGCAAAAGATGCGCCCTCAATTGATAAGGTGCCGCTTGAAGACTTTTACACGGAAGCGATTTGCCTTGATCTTTCAAATGTTCCACTTAAACACCAAATAACGGTTTCCGAAATGGATCAGGCTTTGACTAAGTCGGGTCAGGAAATCAAACCACGTGATACTGTTTTGATTTATATGGCGGTCAATGAAAGGCTATTTGGAAAACCGGAATATCTGCATGATTTTCCTGGTTTACATGTTGACGCAGTGCATTGGCTTGCCGATAAAGGAATTGTAATGTTTGGTGTTGAAGCAATAAGCCCAGCACCTGAAGGCGAGCCAAATTTCAAGGCTCATATGGCATGCGCGGAAAGAGGAATAACGCATATGGAAGGCTTAATGAACCTCGATCAACTTATTGACAAAGGTCGTTTTCAATTCATCGGGTTCCCCCTTAAAATAAAAGGTGGCACCGGAAGTCCTATTCGAGCTGTGGCCGTTGTCTAGTCCCGAAAACTACGGTTCCTTTTGAGGCAAACGCATAAACATAGCAAGTGGTGCTGCTAGAAACGCAGCAAGCGCCATTAAGTGAAAAGAATTGATATAACCAATCATACTCGCCTGACGCAATATTTCCGCCGACACCTGGTGTAAACCGAGCAAACCATCCGGCATCCAATCGCTCGGTAGTGGAGGGATACTATGCCCCTTGTAAAATAACGATAAATTCTCGGATATATTCGAATAACTTTGGGAAGTCGTTCTAAGCAATACAAGTACAGACAGGGAAATAAAAATACTTGAACCAAAATTTCGCATTAGAGTAAAAATTGTGGTTCCCTCCGTGATTTGCTTTTTCGGCAAGGTAGCAAAAGCGAGAATAGCCATAGGTGTGAAAGCAATACTTTGCCCGAAGCCGAGTAAAACATTTGTCCAGATGATATCAAAATTAGTCAGATTGATATCAAACTGTGCCATCATGTAGCTGGCGAAGGCTTGAATGAGTAACCCAATGCTTAGTGAAACTCTTGGTAAGGATTTAGTAAGTGGAATTATCACTAGAAATGCAATCCAGTTTCCAAATCCTCTGGAACCCACCAATATTCCAATGAGGCTATCCGGATACCCTCGCAGATCATGCAATAAACTCGGAAATAACACCAAGCCTGTGAATGCTAATGTTCCCATTATGAAAGAAATAATGGTACCTAAACTAAAATTTTTATCCAAAAATATCCGAAGGTTAACAAAAGGATCTTTTGCAAAAAAACAATGCACTAAAAATATCCAAAACGACAATAAACCGATGATTGTAAGAAATGTTATGACCTGAGAATCAAACCAATCAAGTCTATGACCTCGATCAAAAATTAGTTGCAATGCAATAATTGCTAGTGACAAAGCAAGAAAGCCAATCCAATCAAAGTGATTCCGTTCACCTCTATTATGACTTGATAAAGCGAACCAAATGCAGGCAAGAGTTAAAGCACCGACTGGGACTAAGATAAAAAAAGCTGCTCGCCAGTCATATAGCTCTGCCATCATACTTCCTATAACTGGCCCAACAACCGGGCCAAAAACAGCACCTACTCCCCACAAAACAATGGCGGTTGGTTGAAGGTGCTTTGGAAAACTAGAAAGTATTATAGCTTGCCCGAGGGGCATAATGGGTGCTCCAAAGATACCCTGTCCAATCCGAAAAAGTATCAAGGTTTCTAAATTCGGTGCAACAGCACACAAAAAAGAGCTAATCGTAAAACCGAAAACCGTCCCAAACATAAGGGTACGCCAACCTAACCGGCCCGCTAGCCAACCAGTTAGTGGGGTGGCCACGGCAGCCGCAACAAGATTTAATGTGATGGACCAAGATGCTTCATCTTGACTAACGGACATTGTCCCTCGGATTTGGGGTAGTACCACATTAGCAATGGTTATGGTCATGCCAAACAGCATGTTTGATAGTTGAACCATCAAAAGTATTAGCCAAAGCTTTAGGCCAATTTGAAATATATTCTTCGGAGCGCTCGACCCACTCATAAAATAACTACCTTAATTTGAGCAAGGCTGAGTCTTGTGATCTAAAACTAGAACTTAACTGGAGTATCCATAGTCTTCTTTAGCCTTTGACTCGCTTATAAGGCCATTCAAAAGATCATTTTCGACCTTTTTGGGATCCCTACCTTTAGCATTACCAAGACCGCCCCCTCCCGGCATCTCTATTATTATTCTATCTCCAGCAGGAATACTTTGGCGTCCCTTACCCATAAGTTCTTGTCCTGATTTCAGGTAGAGTCGCCCTGTCTTACCACTACTGCCACCGTTTCTACCCCGAGGGGGATGAATAACACGATCAAACATCGAATTAATGGCAAACGGGGCTCCTTGAGCATGTGATATTTCCATTACTTGCCCAACTCCTCCCCTGTAGACACCTGGGCCACCACTATCCATTCTATACTCCTTCTTCCAAAAGATTAATGGGGCAATCGTCTCGTTGACTTCTATGGGGGTATTTTTGACACCTGAAGGAAAAGCCGTGGCATCTAGTCCGTCCTTCGCTGGGCGCGCACCGGTTCCACCGGAATGAAATGTATTCATCGCAAACGGTTTAGCATCGCCGTAGTCCTCGTCTGTTAGCCCATGCCCCCCTAGAAGAACGGGGTTCCAGAGACAGGATGTACCTTCAGCAGGCACTCTGTCGGGTATAACCTGGTTTAAGCACCCTAAGACTACGTCTGGCAGCATCTGTCCTATAACATGCCGCCCCGTGACTGCTGCGGGATGAGGAGCATTTAAAATACAACCTGAAGGCGCCTTAATTCTAACGGGGCTCAATGACCCTGCATTGTTTGGAACCCGAGACCCGATCACACACCGAACGCCGAAGGTAGCATAGGCTTCTGTATACGTTACTGGAACATTTATTCCATACGACGAAGTGCCAGAAGTCCCCGTGAAATCAAGATCTATCCCGGTTTCTGAAATTGTCATTTCACAAACTAGATCTAATTCTTTTTCGAACCCATCGATGCGCATGGAATTTTTATATTTACCAAACTTTAGACCTTTAACCTCCTCTAGCATTCCGCGTTTAGACGTTTCGATGATGTGATCGCTTAAATGATCCAGATTCGACATCCCAAATTCGTCCATCATGGCAACAAGCCGACGCCCCCCTACTTCATTACATGAAGCAAGAGAATATAAATCACCTTCCACTTCCACCGGATTTCGCACATTTGCTCTAATGATAGAAAAGATAATCTCTGAAAATTTTCCTTTTTTTGCCAGTGGCATGATAGGAATATTTAATCCTTCCTCATAAACTTGTCTTCCGTCAGCACCAAAACCTCTCCCCCCAACATCAACAACGTGAGTAGTACAAGCGAAAATTGCAACCGCCTCTCCATTTCGGAACGTTGGTGTGACGACGGTAAAATCGTTTAAATGACCAGTCCCCTTCCAAGGGTCGTTAGTCACATAAACGTCGCCCTCTTCCATCTCTTTAAGTGGAAAAATTTCTAAAAAAGATCCTACCGACGCAGCCATTGCATTGACATGGCCCGGCGTGCCGGTGACCGCCTGAGCAAGCATTCTCCCATCACAATCAAATACCCCTGCCGAGATGTCCCCAGCCTCGCGGGCGGCTGTTGAAAATGCAGTTCTAACCAATACTTGGGCCTGCTCCTCAACAACCGAGAGAATTCGATTCCATTGAATTTGAAGATTAATTTGCTCAAGAGCGTTATTTACCGTCATGAAATAACTCCTAGTCTAGTCTTTCTCTATTACGAGATGTCCGAATTCATTTAATTGGAAGGAATAACCACTCGGTATGATAGTAGTGGTCTGAGTTTCGACAACTGCTGCCGGCCCAAAATTTTCTACGTGTGAACCCAATTCATTTCTTTGATAGACAGTGGCTTCAACGAAATCTGACAAGGAAGGGTCAAATAACTTCCGTGTCCCCCCAAAACTGGAGGCCGAATTACTATCAACCTTTGTAAGAGCCTGGACCGGTGGCTGTCCGGGCGCGCTTACAGAAAGTGTCCAGCTCAGGATCTCTGGTTTTTGGCCAGGGACAGATCTGCCATAAAGGTTTGAATATTCACTTTCAAATAATTCACGCAGTGTATCAGCATCCTTTGCTTCTAAGTCGCGCACAGGAACTGGCACCACAATTTCGTGCCCCTGTCCCTCGTATCGCATGTAAGCCAGCCTTTGCTCCTTTAGCTCGGATGCATCTGATCCGGAAGTTACAATTTCTCTCGCTTCTTCAGACATCTCTTTCATGAGCTCATTCACAATACCCGGATCGAAATACTGTAAGCTCATGTAACGACTTCTAACAACCTCGTAGGATATTGGAGCTCTCAAAAAGCCAATTGCAGAACCCACTCCCGCGCCTGCCGGGATAATGACCTTATTAATATCAAGTTTTTCCGCAAGTCTAAGAGCATGTAGTGGTGCTGCTCCACCAAACGCAATCATTGATCTAGCACTTATATCTTTTCCCCATTCGATAGCATGGACTCTAGCAGCGTTCGCCATGTTTTCATCGACAATTTCCGAAACCCCAAAAGCCGAAAGAGAACTATTCAAGGATAATTGATCGCCAACCGCCGTTTGAAGTGCTAAATCTGCCTTCTCCGGAGTGAGTTTAACAGCTCCACCGGCAAAATCCTTAGGGTCTATTCGTCCCAAGATGACATCTGCATCAGTAACGGTAGCATCCAGTCCACCTTGACCATAACAAGCGGGACCAGGAGATGCTCCTGAGCTTTCGGGCCCCACTGATATCCGTTTCATTTCGTCAACCTTTGCGATAGAGCCTCCACCTGCCCCTATTTCTACCATTTCAATGGCCGGGATGCGAAGTGGTAGGCCACTTCCCTTTAGATTTCTATAGACACGAGCTACTTCAAAAGTCCTCGTCATTTGAGGTGTATAATCATCAATTAGACAGATTTTTGCCGTCGTACCTCCCATATCAAACGATAACACATTGTCTATCCCGCATTCTTTCGCTATTTCCGTTGCTAAAATAGCACCGCCAGCTGGTCCTGACTCGACCAATCGAACAGGAAATTTTATTGATGTATCCAGTGTTGTTAAACCACCCCCCGAAGTCATTAACAAAAATGGGCACATAAAGCCCATTGATTGCAAAGCCTCATCAAGCTTTGTCAAATAACGCGACATCAAAGGCTGAACATAGGCATTAGCACAAGCCGTAGACTGTCGTTCATATTCTCTTATTTCGGGGCAAACTTGACTTGAGAGCGTTATAGAAAGATCTGGCCGAGCAGCTGATAGACGCTCAGCTATTTTTTCCTCATGAATCGAATTTGCGTAGGAATGAATCAACCCGATTGCTATTGCTTCGATTTCATTCTTGTCAATCATTGGAAGTAATTGCTCTATTGATTTATCTTCCAGTTGAATTAGCACCTCTCCATTTACGTTCATTCTTTCCCTAATTCCCCAACGCAAATACCTTGGCACCAACGGCTTGGGACGATCTATGTTGATATCATACTGTTCGAACCTGTTCTCTTGCGCCATTTCAACAGAATCTCTCAGCCCTTCAGTGGTTATCAAAGCGACTTTTGCACCTTTACGCTCTATCAATGCATTCGTTGCTAGTGTTGTACCGTGAATTAGAATTTTGATTTCACTAGGCGAGATATTTGCTTCTTTAAGGGTGGACCGTATACCACTCAATACTCCTTCTTCGGGTTTGTCAGGAGTTGTCAGTACTTTCTTAGTGGCCATACCCTCGGCGTGCTCAAGTGCTATATCCGTAAATGTCCCGCCAACATCGACTGCTATTCTAACGTTATCCATAAATTCACCTGTTTCCAAAAACTAATGTACTTTATTTATTTCAGACGCTGTTGCTTTTTAACTTTCACTATGCTCAAACTTATAGTCCTTAAATTGTTCTCTTAGCGACATTTTGGAGATTTTCCCAGTCGCGGTGTGAGGTAATTCTTCAACAAACACAACATCATCTGGCAACCACCATTTTGCAACTTTATCATTCAGATATTCATGAATATCCTCTAAATTTAACGTGACATTATTTTCAGTAACAGCGATCAGAAGCGGCCTTTCACCCCATTGGGGATGATACGCCGAGATAACTGCGCATTCCATGATTGATGGATGTCCTTGTGCAGCATTTTCTAAATCGATCGAACTGATCCATTCTCCCCCAGACTTAATTAAGTCCTTAGTTCTGTCGACCAACATCATGAAACCTTCTGGCGTTATTCTGGCAACATCACCGGTTTTTAACCATCCATCTTCGGTCATAGCTGCAACACTTGCCTCCTCGTCCTCATGGTATCCATCAATTATTGCATGTCCCTTAACCTGCAACTCACCAAATGCTTTACCATCATGGGGTAATAATTCGCCATCTTCCCCAACAATTCTCATATCAACCGTATACATACGGCGACCTTGATATGTTTTTAATTCTACCTTTTCATCAAAGGATAATTCGTTGGTTTGGGAGCCTAGGGTCGTAGTCGATCCTACGGGACTACATTCAGTCATCCCCCATCCATGGGTGACATCAACACCAAACTCTTTTTCAAGTTCCTGGATCATTGACCTTGGCACCGCAGACCCTCCTGAAAGCATAAATGAGAATTCTTGAGGTTTTCTTTTTTGTTTTCTCATTTCTGCTAACAGGCCTAGCCAGATTGTTGGCACTCCCCAAGCTGCTTTTACTCTTTCTTTGTCCATTAAAGAAAAAAGACTAGCACCATCGAGTGCCGCACCCGGAAACACTAATTTTGCTCCAACCAAAGGCACCGCAAATGGAAGCCCCCAGGCGTTTGCATGAAATAATGGCACAACTGGAAGAACCGTCGAAGATGGTGTAAGCCCAACATCTGCAGCAAATGTAAGCATGCCAAAAGTGTGCAATAGTATTGAACGGTGAGAGTATAGTACACCCTTTGGATTACCTGTCGTCCCGGATGTATAGCATAAAGATGAAGCGGCTCTTTCGTCTAATTTTGGCCAACTTATAGTGGATGCCTCGGAGGAAATTAGTTCTTCAAAACACAAGGGTTTGGGCAAGGACGTGTCAGGCATATCGTCTTTATTGCAAAGAATAACATATATCAAATCATTCGGGAGGCGATCGACTACTTTTTCCACGATCGGAACGAACGTTTGATCAATAAATATTATGCGGTCTTTTGCATGATTTATTACATAGATAATTTGGTCAGCAAACAAACGAGGATTTATTGTGTGGCACACTGCTCCTATACCAGTAACAGCGTAGTATAACTCAAAATGCCGGTACCCATTCCATGCCAAGGTGGCAATCCGATCACCTTCGTTTACACCTAACTTTTTAAGCGCATTAGCAAGCTGAGAGGTTCGGCTATGGGAGTCAGCATACGTATACCTATGAATATTCCCTTCAACAGTCTGCGACACTATCTCAGAAGAGCTTCTCACATCTGCTGCATAATCGATTATACTCGAAATTAGTAATGGCATATCCATCATGCGACCATTAAGCATCGTGTTCTCCCTTACTAAAAAGCTTTTCACCCAATTTTTGATCATTAGGGAAAATTGATATATTGACCAATAAAAAATACCTCATCCGTGCAAAAATTTATCGAAACGGCGGAAGTCCAATGACGAGTCTTTCCAAACTGGAATACCCAACCTTAGAACCGATCACTTCGCTGATTATTTTTCAAACAAAGAAGATAGCTCAGTGGTAACTTCTTGATCCGTAATACTTCGCGTTAAAAACGATACTGAAACTCGATTGGACCTTAGAACCGAAATATCTTCATCATCACCTGGATGACCGTGGTCTTTAGAAAGATAAAGCCACATATACTCCTGCTGCCGAAGATCTTTACGCTTCTCTATCAAGGGACTAACACTCGTGGAATATCCCTGTTGGGAGATCGAGACACCTTCAACTTCATCTGACGGTACAGCAGGAACATTGATATTAGGCACAAACTTCCATGGCCAATTTTTATCTTTAATTAATATTTTTAGTATTTCAGGAAGCCACTTCTGTGATGCCTCCCAAGGTATATTGTCTCTTTCCTTCCATGCCTGGCTAAGCGCAACACCAGGCAACCCTATTACGTTTGCAGTCATCGCAGCCCCAACTGTACCACTAAACCCAACATCTCCTCCGATGTTCACTCCAGCATTTACACCTGACAATACTAAATCAACTTTTTTATCTTTTAATAGTTCACCAACTCCAACCATCACACAATCTGCTGGTGAACCAGACACCGAATACCTTTTTCCGCCATGAGTATTTATTCGCAGTGGCTTATGAAGATTAATCTGCCTAGATCCGCCACTGTAATCCGTATCTGGAGCAACAGTCCAAACTTCCTTGGCAATAACGCCTGCAACTTGTTCCGCAATTCTCAACCCGGGCGCATCTATACCATCGTCATTTGTAACTAAAACACGTTCAAGAAGTTCAAAATTAGCAGTAGGCATTTAAAGAATCCTTCACTTGTAAAATATAAAGGGAGGAGAAAATTTTTGATATTTAAGACGCTTTTAAATTAAACTAAATGTCTCGGTTTAGATAGACAACGAAAAGCTTTTTTATGGAAAGATTAGAGAACAAAATAGGTTTAATAACTGGTGCAGCATCTGGAATAGGATTAGCAACTTGCGAATTATTACTACAGAATGGTGCCACAATCATAATGTCAGATTTATCCAGCAGTGCGGGCCGTCAAAAAGCCGACCAACTTGGCACGCGTGCTTCTTTTGAAACGCTTGATGTCACATCTGAGGATGGTTGGATAAACATATCAAATAAAATAGAAAAAAAGTATTCTAGGCTAGACTTTATTATAAACAACGCAGGCGTTGGTACGCCGGGTTCAATTGAAGACACAACCCTCGAGCAATGGAGACAAATTCACGCAGTTAATTCAGAGGGGCCCTTTTTGGGATGTAAATACGGAATAGAGCTTATCAAACAGAATGGCCGTGGTGGTTCAATTGTAAATATATCTAGTGTCGCAGGAATTATTGGCGCGCCAAATCTTGCAGCTTACTGCTCTTCGAAAGCTTCCGTGAGACTACTTACCAAATCGGTAGCATTACACTGTGCGAGAAAGGGGTATGGGATAAGGTGCAATTCAGTTCACCCTTCCTACACGGACACCCCAATGGTTGATGAGATTGTATCTGCGCACAGAAATCCCATGCAATATAAAATCGCACTTGAGGCTGCTTCACCAATGGGGCGTTTAGGGACGCCCCTCGATATCGCAGGAGCGGTTGTATATTTAGTTAGCGATGAAGCAAAATTTGTAAACGGGACTGAAATTGTTGTAGACGGGGGCTTAACAGCCACCTAACTTCAAAATAAGAGAAAAGCTTAAGAAATAGGAATCCAGTGATGTTTGATTTAAATGGTAAAGTCGCAGTAGTAACAGGATCAACAAAGGGTATCGGTAAATCAATTGCCCACAGTATGGCTGCGCTAGGAGCGAAAGTTGTGATATCTAGCAGAAAAGCCGACGCGTGCGAAGAAGTTACTAAGGAACTTACTAACCAAGGCTTTGAAGCGATATCAATCCCATGTCACATTGGTCGAAAAGAAGATTTGGAAAAACTTGTTTCTGAAACCCAAAAAGAGTTTGGCAAGATAGATATCCTCGTTTGCAACGCCGCTACTAATCCCGTTTACGGACCAATGCAACAAGCCAGTGATGAAGCGTATGACAAAATCATGGATACGAACGTCAAAAGTGTCTTTCAATTATGCAAATTAGTTTGTCCCGACATGGCAGTCCGAAAAGATGGGGTTGTTATTATAATATCTAGCATAGGTGGTTTTAAAGGGAGTAAAAATCTCGGATTATATTCCCTATCGAAAGCAGCAGAACAACAGCTAGTCCGAAATCTGGCAGTTGAGTGGGGACCTCATAATATTCGGGTAAACGCCATAGCACCTGGATTGATAAAAACCGATTTTGCACGTGAGTTGTGGGAAGACCCGAAAAAAACTGAAGCCGTTGAACGCATAACCCCCCTCGGCAGACTAGGTGACCCAGATGACATTGGACTATTAACGGCAAGCTTAGCAACACGGGCAGGAAATTATCTTACAGGTCAAACGATCACGATAGACGGTGGCAGAATGATCACAGATCCATCCTAGAGGCATAAAAATGACGAAATTAATCCCTGTAAGTGAAGTTCATAAATTTGATGAAGACCGCTTGGCGAAATACTTGACGTCAGTTGGTTTAAATGAATTTGAGAACGGGTTAGAAGCTAAACAATTCCAGGGAGGGCAATCGAATCCAACATTTGCTATCGAAGGTAAGAAAACGCGTTATGTTTTAAGAAAAAAGCCACCAGGTAAATTATTACCATCCGCACATTTAATAGAACGCGAGTATAGAATTATGAATGCCCTTTCAGAAACAGATGTACCAGTTCCCAAAATGCATCATCTTTGTGAAAATCGCGATGTTGTTGGCACAGCCTTTTTTGTGATGGACTTTTTGGAAGGCAGAATAATCGATGACACCTCCCTACCTGGCGATTTTACGGCATCTGATCGGTTGGAAATTTTTGACTCCATGAACAAAGCGCTTGCGGCACTTCATTGTGTTGATTTTAAAAAAATTGGGTTGGAAGATTATGGAAAACCCGAAAACTATATTGGTAGGCAAATAGATCGATGGACCAAGCAATTTGACGCTGCAAAAACGGACCCCATGCCAGCCATGGATGCATTAATCGAATGGTTACCCAAAAATCGCCCAGAAGCAGATGAAGTATCAATCGCGCATGGTGATTTTAGAATGGGTAACCTAGTTCTACACCCAACAAAACCGGAAGTAGTAGCGGTATTGGATTGGGAGCTATCCACGATTGGACACCCGCTAGCTGATTTGGCGTATAACTGTATGCCATATAGCCTTCCCTGCGATGGAACATCCTTGAACGGTTTATTGGGCCTGAACTTTAGTGAACATGGTATCCCTGACCTCGAGGACTATGTAAATAAATACGCAACGAGGACGGGGAGAAGTTCTATACCTAACTTTAACTTCTTCCTCGCATTTTCGTGCTTCAGATTAGCGTCTATCTGCCAAGGCGTATATGCTCGCGGCCTTCAGGGCAACGCCAGTTCTGAGAATGCCATAGAGGTTGGGGCCAAAGCTCCACGACTTGCAAACATTGGATGGGAAATAGCTCAAGGAAAGTAACTGTTTAATCAGTCATTTTTTCTAAATTCAGCCTTAGCTATAGCCTCTAAGTGAACTTCATCAGGTCCATCAGCGAGACGTAAAGTTCTATTAGAACCGTACGCGTAAGCAAGTTTGAACTCCTGGCTTACGCCCCCACCACCATGAACTTGGATAGCTTCATCGATAATTTCGCAAGCCATTCTTGGTGCGGCAACCTTAATCATAGCTATCTCTTTCCTAGCGGCCTTATTACCCACAGTATCCATTTTATGAGCAGCGTATAAAACCATTAAACGAGTTTGATCAATTTTTATTCTAGCTTCAGCAACTTTATGCCGAAGGGCTCCCTTCTCAGATAACTTGCTGCCAAAAGCTACTCGTGAATTAGCTCTGGTTTTCATGGATTCCAGAGCCCTCTCTGCTTGTCCGATACATCGCATACAGTGGTGTATCCGACCTGGTCCCAGACGTCCTTGAGCAATTTCAAAACCTCGACCTTCACCTAGAAGCATATTGCTAGCTGGAACCCTTACATTTTCAAATGTCACATCACCATGGCCATGGGGCGCATGATCGTAACCAAATACAGTTAGCGCTCGATTAATGGTAATGCCTTTCGTATCCACGGGAACCAGGATCATAGATTGTTGTTTATGCTTCTCGGCTGCCGGGTCTGTTTTTCCCATAAAAATTAGAATTTTACATCGTCTATCTAAAATACCGGAGGTCCACCATTTTCTTCCATTTATAACGTATTCATCACCGTCCCTAACAATGCTAGATTCTATATTCGTCGCATCAGAGGAGGCCACTGCTGGCTCAGTCATAGCAAAAGCGGATCGAATTTCACCGTTTAACAGGGGCGTTAACCAGCGCTCCTTATTTTCTTCAGTCGCATATCTTTCTAGCACCTCCATATTGCCAGTGTCGGGCGCAGAACAATTAAATACTTCCGATCCGAAATGAACGCGTCCCATGACCTCACTGATGGGAGCATATTCAAGGTTGGTTAATCCTGCCCCCTTATCTGATTCTGGCAAGAACAAATTCCACAGACCAGCAGCCTTTGCCTTTGCCTTCAATTCATCAAGTATTGGCGGGCAACCCCAACGGTCATCTGCCTCTTCTATCTGCTGATAGTAAAGTGACTCATTTGGCATAATGTGTTCATCCATGAACTCCTGAACCCGTGCGCGTAATTTAGTGGAACGCTCAGACATCTCGGGTATCATTTAAATCTCCTTTAAAATTTTTATTTTAGATAATTTGCGCGAAACGTTTTTTATGAAAATCAACATTACCGAAAATGGCATCAATCATAGTTAATCTCTTGAAAAAGTGACCAATAGGCATATCGTCCGTCATGCCCATGCCACCATGCAGTTGTATACCTTCTTGTCCAATAAGCTTGCCACTTCGTCCCATTTCCACTTTTGCCGCTGAAACAGCGCGCGTTCTTTCCGACGCGTTTGATTGATCTATTGCTCCCGCTGCTCGGTATGTTAAAGCTCTCGAAAAATCTTTAGCCCCAAGCATTTCAACCGCTCTATGCTGCAACACCTGAAAGGACCCAATAGCTTGTCCAAATTGTTCACGATTTTTAATATAATCTACAGTTAATTTGACAGCTGTATCCATTGCTCCTGCCGCTTCTGCACAAAGAAGAACGCAGGCTCTATCCACAACTTTCTGTATATACTCTGCAGCCTGATTTAATTCACCTAGAACATGCTGTTGATCGACCTTTACCGAGTTGAAGCAAATCTCGGATGCTCTTAAACCATCTATAGTTGGGTAGGACCGCATCTTTATACCACTACTACTGCTAGGCACTAGGAATAATGTTATTCCCTCTTCATCATTTGTATCACCTTCAGTTCTCGCTGATAAAATAAAATAATCCGCTGTCTCCGCATTATGAACAATCGCTTTTTCACCATCGATAATAAAACAATCGCCTTGTTTTATCGCTCTTGTTCTGATGTGACACAGGTTGAAACGTGAGGTTGGTTCAATATGAGCGAACGAGAGGAGTGTTTTACCTTCGGCAATTGAAGGTAAATATTGACTTTTCTGCTCTACGTTTCCTGCAAATTGAAGTAATTCTGCACCCAGAACAATACAGCTCTGGTATGGCTCAACAACCAATCCTCGCCCGAACGACTCGAGCAACACTGCCGTATCAACTGTAGAGCCCCCCAAACCGCCATATTCTTCCGGTATTGGTAGCGCTAGCCACCCCAGCTCAGCGAACTTTTTCCAATTATCTCTGTCAAAACCACCATCTTGACCAATAATTTTCCTACGGGTCTCAAAATTATAATCATCAAGAACAAACCGATCTGCACTCTCCGATAACAACTTCTGATCTTCGGTAAACGTAAAACTCATATCCGAGCTAATCCCTTAATTATGTATGATAAATCTGCTTTTGGATTTTCATTTTCTAAAAGCCAAGGACAGCCTTAGCGATTATATTTTTTTGAATTTCGTTAGAACCACCATAAATCGACGCCTTTCTCCAATTGAAATAGTGCGGGGCAATGGAAGACGCATATTCAGGTCCAATCGGTTCTTCATTCCATCCTTTATCCATACTTTCTGGAATGAATGGATGCGCGTAATTACCTATAGCTTCAATTAAAAGCTCGGTTATACCTTGCTGTACTTCTGTCCCCTTAATTTTAAGGAAAGAAGCCTCTGGTCCCGGCCCCTTCCCAGCACTTTCATCTGAAAGAACACGAAGAACAAGTGACTCAAGCGCTAACAAATCAATCTCAATATCCGCAATTTTTTCTCTGAACGCCTGATCGTGAATGAGCGCCTTGCCATTATGCTCTTCAGCACTCGCTATTGTTTTTAATCTCTTAATTTGCGCTTTTGATCTCCCGACAGCAGCGATACTAGTTCTCTCATGTCCCAGCAGATATTTAGCATACGTCCAACCTTTATTTTCTTCTCCCACTCGATTTTCAACTGGAACTTTTACATCCTCGAGAAAAACATTGTTTACCTCAGTGCTCCCATCAATCGTTTTAATCGGTTGAACCGTGACACCCGGCTGGTTCATGTCGACTAAAAGAAAGCTTATTCCCTCCTGTCGCTTACCTTCATCCGATGTCCTAACGAGACAGAACATAAGGTTTGCGTGTTGCGCTAATGACGTCCAAGTCTTTTGTCCATTAACTATGTAATGATCGCCTTTCAACACGGCTTTTGTTCTTAATGAAGCCAAATCAGAACCTGAGCCGGGCTCGGAATATCCCTGACACCACCAATCCTCTGACTTTAGAATGCGTGGTAAATAATATTCTTTTTGCTTATCACTTCCGAAAGCCATGATTACCGGCGCAACCATCGTAACGCCAAAAGCGATTACCGGGGGGGCGCCACCTGCAGCGCATTCTTCCTCGAAAATATGCTTTTGCATTGGGCTCCATCCCGTGCCCCCATATTCAACGGGCCACCCTGGCGCCATCCAGCCTTTTTCATATAGTTTCTTTTGCCAAGATTCATGGTCTTCCTTGTCCAAACGGAAACCAGTCATTGTCTTTTTTCTAATATCTTCCGTAATATTTTCAGCGACAAATGCCCGAACTTCATCTCGAAATTTTTCTTCTTCAGGTGTTAAAATCAAATCCATAACTTCACTTTCTTTAAATAACCTCAAATAATCCGGCGACCCCCATACCGCCACCAACACACATTGTAACCACAACGTGTTTAGCGCCTCGTCGTCGTCCTTCTATCAGAGCGTGCCCAGTCATTCTAGCACCACTCATTCCATACGGGTGTCCAATTGCGATTGAGCCCCCATTTACATTAAGTTTTTCATTAGGAATACCAAGTTTATCGCGACAATAAATAACTTGAACGGCGAACGCTTCGTTTAACTCCCAAAGGTCGATGTCTTCTATCTTGAGCCCGAAACGTTGTAAGAGCCGAGGCACGGCAAAAACCGGTCCAATACCCATCTCGTCAGGTTCACATCCCGCCACAGCCAGTCCTTTATAAATACCCAATGGCTCTATATTTCTCTGTTCTGCTAATTTGGCGTCCATAACAACGCAAGCAGAAGCGCCATCAGATAACTGACTAGCATTACCTGCTGTAATGAAATGGTCACCACCTCTTACAGGTTGTAGCTCAGCAAGGCCAGTTAATGTGGTTGAAGGACGATTTCCCTCATCTTTTTGCAAGGTGATTGTTTTTCTCGAAACTTCCCCCGTTTCTTTATTTGTAACCAGCATCTCGGTTTCAAGAGGCACGATTTCGTCATCAAAATAACCAGACTTCTGAGCTAAGTCGGTTTTAAGCTGACTATCGCGAGCATACTCATCTTGGCTTTCCCTTGAAACGCCGTACCTGTGCCCGACATTGTCCGCAGTTTCAATCATTGGCATCCAAAGTTCTGGCTTTTCCTGCAACAAACCATCTTCTTTATAATTATTAGTGTTCATATTGGGCTGTATCAGGCTAATCGACTCAAGACCTCCTGCTACCGCAACAGGAACATGGTCCATAACAACGCGCTGAGCAGCAATTGAGATTGCTTGAAGGCCAGAACTACAAAATCTATTGATTGTAGTACCACCAGCGGTAACCGGCAGCCCGCCTTTCAAAGCGCATTGTCTCGCCACATTGTGACCGGTAGCGCCTTCTGGAAAACCACAACCAAAAATAACATCCTCCACTTCTTCTCCGGCGATGCCCGAACGGATAACCGCGTGCTCTACAACATGCCCGCCAAGTTTGGCTCCATGAGTGTTGTTAAAAGCTCCTCTGAACGCCTTCCCAATTGGCGTCCGCGCAGTCGAAGCAATGACGGCTTCTCTCATCATGTCCTCCCAGTAAACAATACTATTTCAAATCTCTTACCAACTGCTGCTTAACCTGCCATTACCCTGGTTATACCTTTACCAGCTGCTACGTTGGCTGCATCTGCCTCATCTATCATTTGGGTTAAACCGAAAAAGCCATGTAAAACTCCAGGATATTCTATGAATTCTACGGCTACCCCGGATGAAATGAGTTTGCTCGCGTAATTACGAGCCTCATCCCTGAGCACATCACAGCCTGCAGCAATAATGAGAGCAGGAGGTAATTTTTCATGCGACTTTGCTAACAAAGGTGAAGCACGCCAGTCGCTGTGAAGTTTTGCATCTTTCCCAAGATAATGATTTTGAAACCACTTCATCGTGTCAGCTTCCAAAATCCCATACCCTTTGCCAAACTTTTTATAGCTATCTCCCTCACATCTGTAATCAACAAGCGGGTAGATTAAAACTTGGTAACAAATTTTTGGACCTTTTTTATCTCTTGCCATAAGCGAGACAACTGCTGCTAAATTTCCCCCAGCACTGTCGCCACCAACAGCAATTTTTTTACGGTCACAGCCAAGTTTTTCAGCGTTCTCGTGAGCCCAAACCAAGGCAGCGTAACTATCGTCGACCGATGCCGGGAAGACATCCTCCGGCGCCATCCGATAATCAATTGAAAGCACTGCGCAACCTCCGTGGTAGCATAAACCTCTGGCACTCGCATCGTGACTAAATAAACTCCCGATTACATGGCCGCCACCATGATAATAAACCAGCAAGCCAGGAGGGCTGGCACTGGCATCTCTAGGAACGTAGAGACGTGCAGGTATCAATCCAGCTGGCCCCGGGATCCTTAATTCTCTAGTTTCTGCGATGGGGAGTTGCGTCACTTCTCTTGCTGCAACACCCCGTTCCATTTGTTCTCTTGCCTGCTTCGGCGTTAATTTTACAACCGGAGGTAAATTTAGTGCGGCCAGTTTTTTCAAAAACTCACCAGTTTGCTTCGTGACACCTTTAGGCGGTATATATTTCTTTTTCATTTAGTTAGCATCCTAGTAACTTGGTTGACTTATAAAAATCTAAGTTTGATCAAGTTGCAATATCCAGTTAACACGACAACAAAAAAACAAACACCTGATAAGATTCTTTATGAAAACACAAACCATGATTGTACCGAAAGTTTTATTTTGATTAATTAGCTAGAAATTATACATTAAAAAATGAGCGGTTATCTTACGCTGCCGTAAAGTGCAAATATTCAACCTGACAGGACACATTATGCCGATTTACAACCGAATTGCCGATTTTCATGAGGAGCTAATTGCTACTCGACGCGATATCCACGCACACCCCGAATTAGGTTTTGAAGAACACAGGACATCTGATTTGGTAGCGCAACAACTTGAGTCATGGGGAATCGAGGTGCATCGTAATATCGCCACTACGGGCGTTGTCGGCGTACTTAAAGGATCGGGCAATAGCGAACGTTCTATAGGTCTTAGAGCTGACATGGATGCGCTTCCTATGGACGAAGAAGGCACTCCTGAACATCGTTCAAAGAACGCTGGCAAAATGCATGCCTGTGGCCATGATGGGCACACCACTATGCTACTTGGCGCGGCTAGGTATCTAGCGGAAACCAGAAACTTTGATGGAACAGTACACTTTATATTTCAGCCCGCTGAGGAAGGCGGCGGTGGCGGCCGAGTAATGGTTGAAGAAGGTCTATTCGATAAGTTTGAATGTGATACTGTCTGGGGCATGCACAATTCTCCCAACCTACCTGCTGGAACATTAGCCATACGCCCTGGCCCCCTAATGGCAGCAGTAGACATGGCAAAAATAACAATAAATGCGCAGGGCTGCCACGCGGCACAACCGCATATGGGAAAAGACCCAATAGCGGTTGGCGTTCAATTATATACGGCCATCCAAACAATCGTTTCGAGAAATGTTGACCCTATTAAATCCGCAGTTGTAAGCGTTACGATGTTTCATGCAGGAAGCGCGCACAACGTAATTGCGCAATCCGCCGAAATGTGTGCTACTATCAGAACTTTTGATCCTGATGTGCGTGTTTTAGTTGAGGAACGCATAAGAGATTTATGTTTGGGTGTCGAAAAAATGCATGGGGTAGATATTCAGCTTGAGTACGAGCATGGCTACCCTGCCACTGTGAATCATGAAAAAGAGACTAAACGTGCGGTAGAAATCGCAAAAGAAGTAGTTGACCCATCGATGATTGACGCAGACATACCTCCAACAATGGGTGGAGAAGACTTCTCTTATATGCTTCAGGAACGACCTGGAGCCTTTATATGGATAGGTGGCGGCAAAACAGATAATGATCCCGCACTCCACCATCCAAAATACGACTTCAATGATGACGTACTTCCTTTAGGTGCATCGTATTGGTCCAAACTAGTAGAATCGGAATTACCCAAAAATTAATAAATAATAAATAATGAGCAGCGAAACCGAACAGGTGCGACAAGTAGGTCACTGTTCAAACTAAAATTTATGGCTTAAAACGATCACAGATGGGCTACCTGACATCTATATAGGTTTGCCGGATGCGTAGACGGTAATTCTAGCTCAAAAAGGTTTGTCATTAGTTCAAATAAAATTATATAATGAATGAAAAAGTTCTATAATGGCTTTAGGGGTGTTTGGATATAGATCGTTTCGCTGCACCCGCGACCATATAAGCCCAAGGGGGAAAAAATTAAAATGGAATCAATCGAATTTCAGAAGCCTGAAACTGTAGACGAAGCAGTTAAGTTACTGCAAGGTGCTGACGGCAATGCTAAAATTTTAGCTGGAGGAACTGACCTCCTTGTGCAGCTTCGCGCCCATATGATCGACCCAAGCGTGATTGTGGACATCAAAAGTATAGATGAGACGAGAGAGCTAAATAAAAATGCCGATGGAAGTTATACGATTGGCGCGGCCGTAGCAGGTGCAGAAGCACACGAGCGTGGGGATATTACTGCGGACTGGCCAGGCGTTATAGAAGCTTGGGATTTAATTGGTTCTACACAGATACAAGGTAGAGCATCATTAGGCGGAAACCTATGCAATGCTTCACCAGCTGGCGACAGTGTTCCAGCCATGGTTGCTGCTGGTATGACTGCGAACATCGCAGGTCCAGATGGTCGTCGCACGCTTCCTGTAGAGGAGGTTACAGCTGGACCAGGGAAAACAAATTTAAAAAAGGGCGAATTTATCGTTAGCTTCAATCTACCAGCTAAACCGTCTAACGGAGGTGACGCATACTTACGCTTGATACCACGAACAGAAATGGACATAGCTGTTGTTGGTTGCGGAGTAGCATTAACACTTGATGACTCGGGGACAGTTACTTCAGCAAAAGTTTCACTTGGCGCAGTTGCAGCTACGGTTCTAGTGGTAGAAGATGCTGCAAAAGCAATTATTGGATCGAAACTAGAACCAGAGGCAATGTCTGCTCTTGATGCAGCATGTCAGGCTGCATGCAAACCAATAGACGACAAACGAGGGACTGTAGAGTATAGAACTAAAGTTGCAGGTGTACTAGCGCGCAGAGCAGTTAGTATCGCAGCTGAAAGAGCGGGGAAAAACTAATCATGGCTAAACATCATATATCAATGACATTAAATGGCGAACCAACAGAGTTTTTGTGTTCAACGAGACAAACCCTTCTCGATGTTCTCCGGGACGAGCTCAATCTTACAGGAAGTAAGGAAGGGTGTGCCTCGGGCGACTGTGGAGCATGCAGTGTGATGGTTGACGACCGCCTTGTATGTGCTTGCTTAGTGCTTGGTGCTGAGTGTGATGGAAAAACTGTTGAATCAATTGAAGGAATGGCTGACGGTGAGAACCTCCATCCTCTTCAACAAAAGTTTTTGGAAGAAGCAGCATTACAGTGCGGAATATGTACACCGGGAGTGTTAGTTGCTGCGAAAGCGCTTCTGGAGCGAAATAACAACCCAACAGAGACAGAGGTTCGGTACTGGTTGGCAGGGAACTTATGCCGCTGCACTGGCTACGACAAGATTGTCAGAGCTGTGATGAGTACTGCCGCGGACATGAGGGAGAACGCCAAATGAGCAGCGATAACCGCAAATATAAATGGGTAGGAACTCGCCAAATACGGCCGGATGGGCACGATAAAGTAACAGGCCGAGCCAAATTTGGCTCGGATTTTAGTTTATCAGGTATGATCCACGGTCGTGTCCTGAGGAGCCCTCATGCTCACGCTATTATTAAATCAATCGATACGTCAAAAGCTGAAGCTTTGCCAGGTGTTAAGGCTGTTATTACATCTAAAGACTTCCAGGAGCAGCCTGCAGAACTAAAAGCGGCTGGAGAAGGAATGATAAACTACCGCGACATGACACGAAATGTTATGGCTCGCGAGAAAGCTCTTTATGACGGGCACGCCGTAGCTGCGGTAGCCGCTTCAACTGTTGAGGTCGCAGAGGCAGCACTAGAGCTCATTAGTGTCGACTACGAAGTTCTACCACATGTCATTGACGTTGATGAAGCAATGAAAGAAGGCGCACCAATCCTGCACGAAGAGATGGTGCCATCTGGTATGGAAGTGAATGGTCCAACAAATATAGCAAAATTTGTAGAATTTAATCTTGGTGACACAAAAAAAGGATTTGAAGAAGCTGAAGTTGTCATAGAGCGCTCATACAAGACAGAGGCTGTCCATCAAGGTTACATTGAACCGCATGCCGTTGTTGCTTCAGTAGCCGAAGACGGGCAAGCGCAGATATGGTGCTGTACCCAGGGACAATTTCAAGTGAGAGCATTTGTAGCGCAACTACTTGGAATGCCTGCATCATCGATACGTGTTACACCATCAGAGATCGGTGGTGGTTTTGGCGGAAAAACAGTCGTTTATCTTGAACCACTCGCAACACTGCTATCAAAGAAAGCGGGTAAACCAGTCAAAATGATAATGACGCGAGAAGAGGTTTTTAGAGCAAGCGGGCCGACCTCCGGTGGTTCCATGACTTATAAAATTGGGGCCACCAAAGCCGGTAAAATTACAGCTGTAGAAGCAACAATTAAATTACTCGCAGGAGCATTTGCTGGTGCACCAGCTGGTCCAGCATGTATGTGCGCCGTCGCACCATACGATATTAAGAACGTTTACGTGAACGGGTACGATGTCGTTGTTAATAGACCAAAAGTAGCTGCCTATAGAGCCCCTGGCGCCCCAATTTCAGCATTTGGTGCTGAAAGTATTATCGACGAGTTAGCTAAAGAACTCGGCATTGATCCTCTTGAGCTGAGAAAATTAAATGCGGCTAAAAAGGGAACCCAAGCTGCTTATGGCCCGACGTTTAGAGAAATTGGCTATGAAGAGACGGTTGATATTGCAATGAAGCACGACCACTACAGCGCACCGCTTGGGCCGAACCAAGGCCGCGGTGTTGCATCTGGCTTCTGGTTCAATATTGGCGGAGAGTCAAGCGCAACGGTAAATATCAATGAAGATGGAACTGCTGTTGTGATTTCAGGTAATCCTGATATTGGCGGGTCTCGTGCTTCACTAGCTCTTATGGCTGCAGAAGAATTGGGAATAGACTATGATAAAGTCCGGCCGATCATCGGTGATACCGCATCCATAGGTTATAACTTCTTAACTGGTGGTTCTCGCGTAACATTCGCTACTGGTTTGGCAGTCGTGGAAGCTGCAAAAGATGCCGTTAGGCAGCTGTGTGAGAGAGCAGCTAAAATATGGGAAGTAGATGCTGAGGGTGTTATTTGGGAGAACGGGCATGCTAAGCCAGCAAGTACAAATGTTGGTGACTTCGAACCGCTTTCACTAGCAAATCTAGCAGCCCAAGCTCCCAAGACTGGCGGCCCAATCTGTGGACACAATGCACAGAATGTTCAAGGCGCTGGCCCTGGTTTTGCAACGCACATTTGCGATGTTGAAGTCGACCCTGAAACGGGTAGCGTTTCGATATTAAGATACACAGCTATTCAGGATGTAGGCCGCGCGATCCACCCCTCGTATGTCGAAGGTCAAATACAAGGCGGAGCAGCACAAGGAATTGGCTGGGCGCTAAACGAGGAGTATATCTACAACTCTAAGGGCCAACTTGATAACCCTGGTTTTCTTGACTACCGAATTCCAGTCGCATCAGATCTTCCAATGATAGACGCCGTTATGGTTGAAGTTCCAAACGACAGGCACCCATATGGTGTACGGGGCGTTGGCGAAGTACCCATCGTTCCGCCAATGGCAGCTGTAGCCAATGCAATAGAGAACGCAACAGGTGTCCGAATGTCAGCATTGCCTATGTCACCTCCGCGACTTCTTGCAGCGCTAGATCAGGCTGATATTAAAGAAGCAGCTGAGTAAGGAGGACCAATCGTGGTCCGCGTCTTATTAACTGACTCCATTAGTAAATCCTATACTGGTGGAGTCAGTGAATTTGAAATCTTTGTTTCAAACGTAAGACAGTTAATACGTCAATTAGACGAGAAATATCCAGGTCTCGGGTCGGAGATCAATAACGGGGCCCTCTCCATATCAATTGACGGCGACATCTATCAGGATGCGTTTATAGAAGATTTACAGCCAGACAGCGAAATAACGTTTTTACCAAAGATAGGTGGTGGTTAAATCCACTCCAGTTTAATAGTTGCGTTTGCTATAATCCAAATGCCAATCGCAAAGAGAGATATGAAAAACAGTTTTCTAAACAAGTTTTCATTAATACTCGACCGTACACGCGTTCCTAACCACATTCCAATTAAGGCAGGGATAACCATCGCGCCCGATATAAATACAAAATTATAATCTAAAATACCTCTTCCACCAAGGGAAACACCAAGTGATATCGTTGCCACACTGAAGGACATCCCCATTGCTTGAACCAGTGTGTGTCGACCGAGTTGCATGCTTTGCAAATATAAAATTCCCGGAACAACAAACGTACCTGTCAAACCGGTGCTCACTCCAGTTAATCCACCCATAATTGGATTAAGCCACTTTTCATTTTCACCCGGTATTGGAATTTTAACCTTCAAAAACCAACTCAAACAATAAAGTAATAAAATGAAGCCTAGTCCCATAGTTAAAATGTTGCTGTCCGCTATTACTAATATGCCAGTCGAAAACCATGTCAAAGTACATAATGCCAATAGGAATACCCATAGACGTTGAATGAGACCGAATAATCTACCACCCGTCAGCGCTTGGACGACGTTGGTAATTAAGCTCGGAACAATGAGGATTGCCATAGCTTCTTTTAAGCCCAAAACAGGAACTAAAAGAGCTAATGAAATAGTTGGCAACCCTAAACCAACGACCCCTTTTACAAATCCAGCAAGCGTATAGACGAGAACGCCATACACAACTACTTCAACGCTTAGCATAATAAAAACTCTCTAAACATTTTCATCCGAGAACAAACTACCTTAGAATATTCTCGGTTACTCGACATTAATCTAGCTGACTCACAGTTTCTTGGAATAATCTTTTGTCACAAAAGACTAAATGTCACAATTTAAATTGGCTTGCCACCTTAACACTAGCCAATATCTGACTGTAATTACGTTATAAAGATGAGAGAGACATGCTTCGTTCAGAAAGACTAAAAAACATAGAGCTTTTAATACTGGATAGGCCAAACGCTGGTAATTCTATTAGTTCCGAATTAACCATCGCTTTACTAGAAAAACTTGAGCGGCTGAAATCAGACAACGACTTGCATGCTCTTATAATAACCGGCGCTGGAGACAAGTTTTTTTGTACTGGTGGGGACATAAAGCAATATCAGTTGATAAAAGATAAAAAAAGCCTCAATGATCATTTTGATAGAACTCGCTTGGTAATGGACACTTTGGAGGAGCTAGAATGTCCTGTGATTAGCGCCATAAATGGTTACGCCCTGGGTGGAGGAGCAGAGTTAATTCTCTGCACCGACTACCGACTGGCTATAAAGGGAGCGAAAATAGGTTGGCCACAGGCACGACTTGGAATAATTCCTGCTTGGAACGGTATCGATCGGCTTGTAAGAGATTGTGGGCCAAGAGTCGCGAGCAACCTGATGTTTACAGGAAAACAGATTGAGGCAGACGAGGCTAAAGTTCTTGGTTTAATCGACCAAGTGATAGATGACAATAATATCGTTGATGCAGCTCTATCTTATGCAAAGTCGTTAGAGGAAAGTGCACCATTGGCTCTCAAAGCAACGAAACGTATCATAAAATCATGTTCGAAAATGACAACCGAGGATGTAAGAAAGTTACAGTATGATATTTTCCCTGATTTATGGTTTAGCGCCGATCATAAGGAGGCCGAAAAAGCATTTGCAGAAAAAAGAAAGCCAACATTTTCAGGTCGGTAAAGCCGCTTTCTCAACCTAAATCTACGCTATCATAGCTTTCGACTTATAAAGGCCATCTGTTGGACCAGTAAACATAGTAGCAATCTCAGGATGACCAACAGGCCCATTATCACCGTCTTCAACTAAGTTTTGTTCTGAAACATAAGCAACATAGTAATTTTCAGGATTTTCCGCGAGCAGGTGATAAAAGGGCTGATCTTTCCGAGGCCTTTTGTCGGCAGGGATTGACTGATACCACTCATCGGAATTATCAAATTCGGGGTCTACGTCGAATATAACCCCCCGAAAGTCATGTATTCGATGGCGCACTATCGCACCAATGGCAAATTTTGATTCAGCTATTTTCATCACAAGCTCTACTTTCAAATTCGGAGTCATTTATATATTGGCTTTTCCTGCGCTTACGTCCAGTTAAATTTGCATTTAGTTCCTCTATTGTTTAACTTTTAATTAAAACCCGAGCTCGTATACCCCAAAAACTGATTACATTACTCGAGTTAAAGTTTAATCTTACTAATTAATAGGTTGCGGGTGTCACGAATCGTTGTATTTCTCTAGTTCAAGACACGCCATTCCTAAATGGTACGCGCTACTGACTGGCATTTTATCTGAAAGTACTTTCCAATCCTGCGTATAGCGTTCGATCCAGGTACCTGTTTCTTTTAGATAATGCTCCAAAACGGTTTCCAAGCTATTCTTAAGATACATTAAGTTACGCTCATTGGGATATACACAGAGAGCCTTTATCAGTTCTAAAATAGGCCATAACCGTTTCGAACTTTTCAATATACTCAAATTTGTTGCATTTACTTGGTCAAAAACCCCGTCAAACTCAAAATCCCAACCAAATTCGAGAGATTTACTCAATATTCTAGCGCCAAGACCTCTCAATTCTGACTGGTTTAATGTCTCAGCCGTCCAGTTTAACAACCAAGCCCATTCATAGTGGTGGCCAGGTTCAATAATGTGACCAATCTCCTTATCTGGAGAAAAACTATTATTAAGATATTCATGGATGATTAATTTTCTTCTATCTAAAAACTTATCGTCAAAAAGTTTCGATAGTGATGCCACTAACGCATTATATTGGCTACTCTCATAACGAGTGCTCAAAGCCAATGCCGCTTCAAGGAGGTGCATATGGGGATTTTGCGATCTTTGATTACCTGCCGTATCGGAAAAGTAACGGTTCATTTGCTCTTTATATGACCCATCTGAGCGTAGAAAACGTTGCTGTAGTACCGTAATTGTCTTTTCTATCCAGGCTTCGGCCTCATTTTTTTTTATATATTCGGCATAATGTAAAAGACCGAACAGAACAAAAGCATGTGCGTATAAATCTTTTGTAAAATCTAAAGGCTTGCCATCTAAAGCCACCCTGCTATACCAGCCTCCGTAATCTGCATCCCAAAAGCTGGCTGTTAAATATTCAAATATCTTATCGGCCATTCTTTCAAAGGCTTTATCACCAGTCACCCGAGTCCAACGCGAAAAGACAAAAAGTTGTCGGGCATGCACCATTACACGGCGAAAATCTTCCGGCCCGTTTTCTCCTTGGCTGTCTAAGGTTTCAAATAAACCGCCATACTTCATATCCCAGCCATGCTCTACCAAGAATTGAAGTGTTTTATCGGTGAAAATACGAAAAAAATCATTACTAAGTTTTGTAATTGAAGTATTCACACTAACCTTTATAGAGTTTTTTCAGTAATACCGAAGCCAGCTATTACCGTACCAGATAGATTATTATTAATATAGGACCTCAATCTGCTTTATTATAAGCTGCCTATTTAAAATATTAAATTAGCTAAGCTATATCCCTGGAGACAACTTTATGCCAACAGTTTTAATCCTATGACAAAATACATACTTGCTATTGATCAAGGGACAACATCTTCACGAGCTATAATTTTTGATAAAAACCTAAATGTTATAAGTAGTGATCAGAAGGAATTTAATCAACATTTTCCAAGTTCTGGATGGGTAGAACACGATCCTGAGGATATATGGCAAACTACTCTAGAAACCTGTCATAATGCAATCACCCGCGCATTGATCTCATCCTCGGATCTGTTATCTATCGGAATAACAAACCAACGAGAAACAATTATTTTATGGGACAGAGAAACAGGCACGCCAATCTATAGAGCAATTGTTTGGCAGGATCGTAGAACAGCAAATATTTGTCAAAAGCTAAAGAGTCAAAACCTTGAAGTTAAGGTCAAAGAAAAAACTGGTTTGTTATTAGATCCATACTTTTCTGCTACAAAGATTAGCTGGATATTAGAAAATGTGAGTGGAGCGAGGTTGGCCGCGACCCAAGGCAAACTGGCTTTTGGCACCGTCGATACGTTTCTTCTATGGCGCTTAACTAAGGGAGCAGTACATGCTACGGATATCACGAATGCATCACGTACTTCCCTATTCAACATTCATAAAAAAGCATGGGACGATGAATTATTAAGCCTTTTTGATATCCCTAAAGCGTTGCTTCCCGAAGTTCGAGATTGTAGCGAATTATTTGGAATGAGCAATCCTGACATTCTTGGCTCTAAAATTCCAATTACTGGAATTGCAGGAGATCAACAAGCTGCGGCTATCGGGCAAGCATGCTTCAGTCCAGGCATGGTAAAATCAACATATGGAACTGGTTGTTTTGCTTTATTAAATACCGGTGCGAATATTGTTTCTTCTAACAATAAAATGCTAACGACGATCGCTTATGGAATAAACGGTCACGTAAGCTATGCGTTAGAAGGTTCTATTTTTATAGCTGGTGCGGCAGTCCAATGGCTACGAGATGGAATTCGAATTATAGATGATGCCAAACAAACTTTCGAACTAGCAGAACGTTCAGACAAGCAACAGGATATTTATCTCGTTCCAGCATTTACTGGCCTTGGTGCTCCTTATTGGGACCCCGACTGTCGTGGTGCGATATTTGGCATAACAAGGGATACCGGAAGGGAAGAGTTTGCAAGAGCAGCTCTTGAGGCGGTCTGTTATCAAACGAGAGATCTCCTAGAGGCAATGAAACGCGATTGGGTAGTTGGTTCTGAAATAAAAACAACATTAAGAGTAGATGGTGGACTAGCCGCAAACAATTGGGCTATGCAATTTTTAGCTGATATTCTTATGTCGAACGTTGATCGCCCAGTTAATCTCGAAACGACCGCCCTTGGAGCAGCTTACCTCTCTGGTCTCCACATGGAGGCTTTGCCGCCCCCTGAAGAATTTGAAACAACATGGGCTAGAGAACGATGTTTCAAGCCTGCAATGTCACCTGCGGAGTGTGACAGAAAATATAAAGGTTGGAGTGATGCAGTCCAGCGAACATTGATTAATAATGCTACTACTTTTGATCGTAACCACTGAGAATTAGGAAGCTTATGGCAGAAATAAATATTGGTCTTGTCGGGGCTGGCGTTATTGGAAAAAAACATGCGCTTGCTGTAGAAAATTCAAGCAATTGCAAGTTGGCAGCCATAGTCGATGTAACAACTGAAGCAAAGAAGCATGCAAGAGCTTTAGGAGTCCCTTTCTTTGCAAGTCTTGAAGAATTATTTCAAGGACGATTAGTCGATGGAGTAATATTAGCAACGCCAAGCGATCTACATAAAAATCAAGGTGTACTTTGTGCTAAAAATAATATTCCTGCACTGATTGAAAAACCGTTAGCAACAACAATTTCTGATGCAGAAGCTTTGGTAAGAATCGCACAGCAAACTGGCATACATATTATTTCTGGACACTATAGGCGCTTTAATAAACAGATAGAGGCTGCCCGAAACGCCATACAGTCTGGTGAGATTGGAAGATTAATAGGTGTTTCTGCTATTTGGGCGATGAAAAAGCACAACGAATATTACGATGTTGACTGGCGTACTAAAAAAGGTGGTGGACCAATACTAACTAATCTCATACATGACATTGATTGCCTTCGTTGGATTTGCGGTGATATCGAGACAGTTACGGCGCACGTGTCTAATGAAACACGCGGGTTTGAAGTGGAGGATAGTGCAGCTATTACACTGCAGTTTTCTAATGGCGCACTAGGTTCTATTTTTCTTACTGACGCCGGTCCAAGCCCCTGGTCTTTCGAGGCATCAACGGGCGAAAATCAAGATTTTGCGCATTTGGGGAATTGTTGCTATCGGTTCATAGGTACCGAAGGCTCTTTAGATTTTCCTAAAATGGGCTTGTGGAAATATGCATCGCCAGACCGAGCTGCATGGCATTTTCCTATGCTAAAGACACAAAAGGTAATCGGGCCTGGATCTCCCTTAGTTAGCCAGGTAGAACACTTTGGCAAGGTAATTAAGAACGAAGAAGCGCCTCGTTCTAGCGCACGGGATGCTGCGAATACACTAAGTGCTACACTTGCCGTACTGGAAGCAGCAAAAACTGGAACGGTTGTGAGCCCTCGTAAAATTTAAAGTACAATAGACAATAGCTAATAAAAGTAATTGTTTTAGGTTTTAGAATCTTCCCTTATCAACTGACACGCTAATCAGGTTTGGTCCAGCCCTATTATCTAACGCCTCTTGCAAAGCCGGCACCAGTTCATTGTGGTTGGTTACACGCGTAGATGGCAGGCCTAGCGATTTGGCAAGCCCGACAAAGTCAACTGCAGGTTCTTTAAAATCCATCCCTATAAAATTTTCATTACCATGGAAGGCATACAAACGTTCTTTTATTATCCGATAGCCTCCATTGTCACAAATTATGTAATTTATAGGTAGCCTCTGATTTGCAGCTGTCCAAAGCGCCTGTATTGAGTACATCGAACTACCATCACCAATGACAGCAATTACTTGCCGGTCCGGATAAGCCGCTTGTACTCCACACGCTGCTGGAACGCCCCATCCAATGCCCCCACTAGCCATACCAAACAGAGATGTCTCATCTCTATATGGCAGCAGAGCCGGCAAAGACCGTGTGCTTATAATTCCCTCATCTACAAAAATGGTGTCTTCAGGCATAGAGTCTATTATCGTCATCAACATCCAGGAAGGATCAATCGCTCCCGATTTCGGAAGTTCCTTTAATTGTTTTGTTAAGCCTTCTCTTGTCTTCGTCCAGTTTTTACTTCGAAGTACCTCTTTATTCTTGGTTGATTTCGATTTTAGGTTTTGACCCCCCCTTTTTTCTAGAATTGGCATGAGAGCTGCCATCGTTTCCTTTATATCTGCCCTCACCGCCATCTCAGTCGGAAAGTTTTTTCCCATCTCCCAATCGCGTTGACCAATCTGAATTATTGGCATTCCATCCGGCAAGGGTTCAACTGGGGCCCAAACTGACATGCGCAAAACGTCTGCTCCTAATACAATTAGTAAATCGTATGGAGAAAGGACATCTCTAACCTGCTGTTGATCTCTGGATAAGGCTCCCATGAAACAGGGATGCGTGGATGGAAAATGAGCACCATATTGCACTGTCTGTTGATAGACAGCACATCCAAGAACATCGGCTATATTTCCCGCTTCTTCAAAAGCACGGTCCGTAGCTATCTCGTGCCCGGCAAGTATAACAGGATTTTTTGCTTCAATCATCCTGTCAGCTAGAGCGTTTAGGGTTTCTTCTGTCGGACATACTTTTGTTTGGATCCGTGTCCTGCTTCCCAACTCAAGCGCATCTTCTTCATTTAAAATATCTCCAGGAAGCGAAATGAAAACTGGACCCATTGGCGGTGTCATCGCAATTTTTGCGGCACGACGGACAATGCGCGGAAGGTCTTGTAGTCTCGTTACCTCAACTGCCCATTTAACGAGAGGTTCCGCCATAGGCACAAGCGAATCATATAATAAAGGTTCGGTAAGGCCATGGCCTAACTCTTGTTGACCTGCTGTAATGATAATAGGTGTATTTGCAAACTTTGCGGCGTAAATCGCTCCCATCGCATTTCCAAGACCCGGGGCAACATGCACATTACATGCTGACAATTTTCCCGACGCTCTTGAGTAACCCTCTGCCATATAAACAACGAGCGATTCTTGCATGCTCATGAGATAATTTAAGTCTGGGTGTTCAGAAAGCGCGTCCATAATCGGTAACTCTGTTGTACCTGGATTTCCAAAAAGATGCGTAATCCCCTCATCTTTAAGCAAGGCCAGAAAAGCTGAACGACCGGTAATTTTATTCGCGCTCATACATAACTCCTAATTTCTTTTCATAACGTTAATTTTTAATAAACAACTCTAGATGTATTACATTACCCAACATCTTTTATATTATTCTCCAAATTACATATATTCGTTAGCACCGATAACGCTTTATCACAAGCTCCGCAAAATCACTTAAATTTACTCTTGCTTGGTCCATAGAGGGGAGTAGAGCTACTTCATTCAACCCCATAGCTTCCCTCTCTTCTAACATTGAAATTATCTCATCAGGAGTTCCCACAAGGCCTCCCGTTGCCCTAATCAAATTCTCGGTAACAAAACGTCTTTCCTCCGGTACCGCAAATGCACAATGTCCTAGGTGTATTTGTTGAAACCTTTTGGAAGGCGGTGTTTCCATTTTTTCCGTAAATGCTAAATACTCATCCCAAAGATTCTGACAACTTTTAGCGATACTACTTGTATCTCCATTATATTGATAGAGCTCCCACCAATAATGAAGAGCAGCAAGTGCCATAGCACCAATTTCATCAATGACCCTATCTGACACCATATTTTCGCCTGGCTTTAGAACGCAAGCGTAAGTAAGGGCCGAAGTATGAAAAGCACGTGGCAGAATCCTATTCACCTCAGAGGCTCCAAGTTCTATTTTTTTAAGGCTTTGCATGAGCAATGCCTTTGTTTGATTGTAAGAACATATTCGGCCATCACCATATGCACCAGTTGCCATCAATGCTTTTGGACCATCCGCAGCTACATATATAGGAACCGGCTGTTCGACGTTGATAAAGCCTTCTTTTTGATGAAGAAATTTGATCTCTCTCTTTTGTCCCTGGTGCGTAAACTCCACCTCCTCACCAGCCACCAGTGCTCTTACGACGCGCAAATATTCCCGAAACTCGCCTATTTTCATAGGGTTCATTCCCATTACACGCATCGCAGTATGGCCAGTTCCAATAGCTAAAAAGGTGCGACCTGGGGCGAGTGCATTAATGGTTGCAATTGAATGCGCAGTAACCGGCGCCAAGCGGGTAGAGGCTATGGCTACCCCAGTACCGAGCCTAATACGCGACGTATTTGATGCTGCCAACGCCAGTATTGCATACGTATCTGAGTAGATCATTTGAGAGTCTGGGGTCCAAACGCTATCATACCCCATCCGTTCTAGATCGACTATAATTCTCCAATCGGATGCCCGAGGAACAACCATTGTACCGAATTGCATTCAGTTATCTCCCATTTCTACCGCTGCTAATCTCCAATCACGAGTCCTTCTCTCCTTGGGTCGGCGGCGCCAACTAAAGTTCCATCATCGTTTATTTGGATCATCTGAATGCCACTATTTAAGTTCCGTACCTTTATTTGGTGCCCAAGTTGGCTTAACCCTTTTTTAAAGATCAACGCATCAGACCCTTCTTCAATCTCGGTTACGCCATTTCTGTTGACAACATGACCTGAATTTATGGCGGACTGAGGGTCCATTCCCCAATCCAAAACTGAAATTATTGTCTTCGCTACATAAGAGATAATTCGCGATCCACCTGGAGAACCGAGTATCAAATATGGTTTATTATTTTTTAAAACAATGCTTGGAGACATAGAACTTCTGGGTCGTTTACCTCCTTCAACACGATTTGCGATCAGCCCATCATTTTTCTTCGGAACAAATGCAAAATCTGTCATCTCGTTATTAAGTAAAAATCCACCAGCTATTAATCGACTACCGAAACCTGTTTCTATTGTAGACGTTAATGAGAGTGAATTGCCATAACTATCCACCACTGAAAAGTGCGTAGTCCCAGCACTCTCTTTATGTCGATGCAATTGTCGCAGTAACTCCTCAGAACCAGGCGGAGTTCCCGGTTCCGCCTGTTCAATGGGAGTTCTAGTAATTTTTGTAAATCGCTCTTTCAAATAAGCTTTATCCATTAGGCCTTGACTGGGAACGGTAACAAAATCACTGTCAGCAATATATAAATTACGATCAGCATATGCCAATTTTGATGCTTCAATGAATAGATGCATCCCTTCGACGCCGCGCCCAATACCTTTAAGTTGAGAGTTTTCGAGGATGCCTAGAATAAGGCCAACTGTTAGCCCACCGGAACTCGGTGGGCCCATTCCACAGATTTTATAATCTCTATACGGCAAACAAACCGGTGTTCGTTCTTTAACCTTGTAGCGTTCAAGATCGGATTTCTCCATTAAACCGGGATTGACCCTACTCGACTGAACGGTTCTCACAATTTGATCACCTATCACGCCGTTATAGAAGGCTTTGGAGCCTTGTTGGGAAATTATTTTAAACGTCTGTGCAAGCTCTTTATTTCGAATTATTTCACCGGCTGAATATTCTGAACCATCTTTTTTAAAAAATATGTTCTGCGTATCGTCAAAGAACTTCAGCTTTTTCAATCTTGCTCTTTTAATAGACTTTACAAGTCGACTTGATACTGGAAATCCATTTGCAGCCAAGTCAATTGCCGGTTTAAAAAGCTCTTTCCAAGCGATTGAGCCAAAGTTTAGGTGAAGTTTTTCAAGGAGAGCCAGCGTCCCTGGAACGCCGACTGATAGTCCCCCCGGGACCACATCCCAGAACTTTCGTTTCATACCATCTTCATCAAGAAACAAATCTGCTGTAGCCGATTCTGGGGCTATTTCCCGACCATCATATGACTTTAATGTCTTTTCACTCGCGTTCCAGTATAAAGCAAAAGCGCCACCACCTATGCCCGAAGATTGCGGTTCTACTACGTTTAATGCCAACTGGATCGCTATTGCTGCGTCAGCGGCTGTACCGCCCTTTTTAAGTATATCGAAGCCCACTTTAGAAGCGATTGGATGTGCGGTCGCTACCATTATGGACCTTCCTACACTTAACTGGCTTTCTTGACGCCCGAATCCTTCTTCTGGTTGTGGCCGCTGAGTATCCGCAAAACTATTGGAGAAAATCAGTAGAGTTACACCAACTTGGCAAAATAAATATTTAAAGATGTTATTTTTGAACATAAGGTAAGTTCTTATTAAAGTTAGCGCGATTGAAAGTAGGTCATAATTTAATGACCAAATTGCGATACGTCACGAAATATAACACGGGAAAATTCTAATGAAATTTGGACTTCGGTACCTAAACACAGGCCCTAATGTTGATCCAACTAGAGCTATAGCAATGGCTCAAGCGGCGGAGGAAGTCGGCTTCGAAAGTGTTTGGACAGTTGATCATGTAGTTATCCCGCAAGATTACAAATCAGCCTATCCTTATTCTCAGTCACGCAGGCTAGGAGATGGGACTGAAAATATTGATTTACCGGACCCCTTAATTTACATGGCCTATTTGGCAGCCGCGACAACAAAAATTAGACTAGCTACCGGAATTTTAATCGTTCCTCAAAGAAGCCCAGTTGTGACCGCCAAACAGCTTGGAACGCTTGACTACATGTCTGGTGGAAGAATAGACCTTGGCATTGGTGTTGGATGGCTAGAAGAAGAATTCCAAGCTATTGGTGTACCATTTGAAAAAAGGGGCAAAAGAACGGACGAATGTATCTCCGCAATGCGAGTCCTTTGGAAAGATGACATTGCTGAGTTTCATGGAGATCTAATAAACTTTGGACCGGTTTTTTGTCGGCCGCAACCAATTAACAAGACCATCCCAATAATAGTGGGTGGGCATAGTAAAGCTGCAGCTATTCGAGCTGGCAGAATTGGAGATGGTTTTTTCCCTGCCCGTGGATGCCCTGAAGACCTTTTTTCACTTGTAAAAAGTACTGCACGGGACTCTGGGAGAGATCCAGATGAAGTAGAATTTACTGTTTCAGTTCCTGATGATTTAAGCGCGATACCAGAAATGGCCAAGTTGGGCGTTAAGAGAATATTGATCCCATCAAGTGCAATGGGCGGAACGAGTAAATGGGCCAGCAACCCTGATGAAGTTTTTGCTTTAAAGGACCTGATACAAAAATATGCGGAGATCTAGAAAAGGGCCATTATAAGCTGTTTTCTGTAACTGTGACGTCAGTAAAGTTTCGTTAATCACTTACCAACAACTTTTTTAAACGCATAGAGATGAAATCCAAACAGTTGAGCTACACTGCTCTTATTAAGCACGCCCCCCAACTTCTCACATTTGGCTTCTTGATGACCTTTTCCTCAAGTCTTGGTCAAACGTTTTTTATTGGTGCTTTCGGGCCGAGCATTCAAAATGAATTTAAACTTAGTCACAGTGAATGGGGTAGTATCTACATGATTGGCACCGTTCTGAGTGCGATATGCCTACCATGGACGGGACAACTGATCGACAGATTCAAGCTAAAAAACTATACATTTTTTGTTTTCTTGGGCCTTTGCGCATCTGGACTATTTATTTCAATTGTACCAATCGCTTGGTTGCTAATACCGGTGATATTTTGCCTCAGGCAATCGGGCCAAGGTTTAACCAGTCATATTGCTGTAACAACGATGGCGAAATATTTTTCAATTAATAGAGGAAAATCTATAGCCATTGCGGCCTTAGGCTATGCTGTTGGCGAATCTTTTCTCCCATTGCTAGTGGTATTGGCCATCTCAGTCTTTAGTTGGCGGCAAACCTATGGGATAGCAACTGCATTATTATTTCTAATTTTTTTCCCGCTAGTTATGTGGCTCTTATCCAAGTCGAGTAAAGACGGTTTACAAAATGTGGACGAGAATACAACAACAAGCAAAAAAGAGTCCGAAACTGTAAAAAGTTGGACTAGGCAAGA